>JAIPER010000231.1 GCA_021737115.1 Desulfohalobiaceae bacterium | reverse complement strand
TGCTGCTGAGTCTTATTACAGCAGCAAAAAAGTTTTTCCATTATCCGTGTTAATCCGTGTGATCCGTGGGCACAATTCTTTTTTCATGTGCTTGATTCGTAGCCCCCAATTATAAGCAAAGTAATAGCGGATGGGCACCGGAATTTGAGTATTGGAATTTATTTGTTATTTGGGATTTGATATTTGTGATTTGCTTCAAGATCGTGATGGTTTAGGTTAACAGAATTTCTTGTTTTTCGTGGCACAGAATTACGCGTAAGGCCTAAAGACATGCCCCTGAATAAAAGCCATAAAACAATATCGACCCCTGATTTCCAGGCCGTGGTCTTCGACTTGGACGGCACCCTGCTCAACACCCTGGACGACATTGCCGATTCCATGAACACCGTCCTCGATAACCGTGGCTGGCCGGGCCATCCGGTGCAGCGCTACCAGAACTTTGTCGGCGACGGGGTCTATAAGCTGGCCGAACGAAGCCTTCCCCCAGAGATCGCAGACGAAGAGGTGATCAGGGAATGCGCCCAAGAGTTCAAGACGGTCTACGGCCACAAGTGGAAGCTGAAGACAGCCCCCTATCCGGGCATTCCCGATCTGCTGCGCCGTCTCGGGCAATGCGGCCTGAAGTTGGGCATCCTGTCCAACAAACCGCATGCGGCCACTTTGCAGGTTGCGGTCTATTTTTTTCCAGAGCAGCCTTTTGACACGGTCCTGGGGCAGGAGGATCAGCGGCCGCCCAAGCCGGACCCGGCCGGTGCCCTGGAAATGAGCCGGGGACTCGGCATTCCTTTGCACACGATTCTCTATTGCGGAGACAGCGGGGTGGATATGCAGACCGGGTCCCGATCAGGCATGTATCCGGTGGGCGTGCTGTGGGGATACCGCACGGCCGAGGAACTGTTGGACTCGGGCGCGAAAACCCTGATCCGGCAGCCCCTGGAGTTGATGGACCTGCTAGGCTGATCAGGACCGGAAGCTGGCATCCTGTGCGCTAAGGTCAACCTTTGTATACTGATCCAATTTTGGTTTTTACAATAAAGACTGGCGATCCCAAGGATCCAGGACCAAATTTCACAAAAAGCTAAGTTGGATCAGTATACTTCAGACTTCGTACCAGCGTCTTGACGCTTAAACATGACTATTTAAAATAATTGAAATATTTTAAATGACTTCAAAATTGGACATAATATCGAAATTCTAAGCACGAAATTCGAAACAAACTTCAAATGACAAAAATTCAAAATTCAAAACTAAGAAAAAAGGATCAACAACTAATTGCTTTTATTTCTGTATTCTTTGAATCTTTGTTTTTGTCATTCGAGAATTTGAATTTCGTGCTTGTTTCGGATTTCGAATTTCGTGCTTCGAATTTATCATAACCTGATATTGTCCAAAAAAATATCCAAACTTTGGAGTACGGGAAATAGCTCTGTACTTACCGAATCTGAACTTCATCTCGAACATCGACTCTCCGCTTGACCGGCCTTGTGAAACTCGAAACCCAGGACGGAAACATCGTCGTCCGGATTCTTCCTGTCTCCGAAATCCAGGACCGCGTTGAAGACCTCGTCTATGGCCTCGGACAGGGGAAGGTCTTTTTTCTGGCTGAACAATTCATACAAGCCCTCCCTGCCCAGGAAGCTGTCTGTTTCCCCCCTGTTTTCATAAACTCCGTCCGTATAGAGAAACAGCCTGTCGCCGTGATCGAGAACGGCCTGCCCTTCCTCAAAGGGGATCACCCCGCCCAGACCAATGATCGGACCCCCTTTTTCCAGGAATTCCTTCTCTCCGTTCTTGCGAAGGATCAGCGGGGGCGGATGGCCGGCCGAAGAGTAGCTGAGCTCGCCTGTTTTGCAATTGCAGATCACATAGCTCATGGTGAAATATTTTTGAAACCGCTCAAAGGGGTAGAGCCTGTCCAGCTCCGCCAGAAGCTGAGCCGGGGCGACCAGCTCGGGCGCAGGGCCTGCAACAGTCGATTTCTTAATCAGCAAGCCGGTCTGGGGATTGAGCAGCTGCGAGACCGAGACCGAGATCATGGCCGAGGGAACGCCGTGCCCGCTCACATCGAGCATGTACAGGGCCCAGTGTTCGTCATCCAGAGGGAAGAAGTTGAAGATGTCTCCGCCGACCTTTTCACAGGGGGTGAACGACCAGGCCAGCCGGCCGAAATCAATCTCCGGATGCTGCATCGGAAGCAGAGACTTCTGGATCACCGCCGCTGCCTGGAGATCCTCGTCAATGCGCTTTTGTTTTTCCTGGAGCACTGCATTGACGGCATTGAGATCCCTGTTCAGGTGGTACATCTTCAATTGCGTCCTGATCCGGGCCAGGATCTCGCTTTTGTTGAAGGGCTTGGTGATGTAGTCGTTGCCCCCGATTTCGAGCCCCTTGACGATATCGTCGGTATCCGAGCGGCCTGAGAGGAAGATAATCGGCACCTGCCTGGTGGCCTCGTCCTGCTTGAGCTCGGTGCAGGCCTGGAAACCGTCCTTTCTGGGCATTGAAATATCCAGGAGAATGAGGTCCGGTGGAAAGGCAAGGGCCAGTTCCACGCCCTCCTGTCCGTCCGTGGCCACCTGGATCGTATACCCCTCACGCTCCAATATCCGTCCAAGCATCATGGCATTCGTGTTCTCGTCCTCGACGATGAGTATCTTCTCAGCCATAAAAAATTCTCTTTTCAGCCCTGCCTCTGGCAGGCCTGACATATAACTATTGGATATTTATTACTAAAATTCGAACACTTTTTTTCCTGGAACCGACTCTCGCGAATCAGCCTCTGGAACGAGCAGCCCCGGCTTAGTCCACTCTAAACAGTCGAGCCGGATCAGTAAATATCTTTTTTCTATTTTTTAAAAAAATAACTTGACTTCATAAATAGTCTTTGCTCTCATAATCCAATATGAACTAGACATGACAACTTCCCGTTCTCCCGTTTCTCCGATCCTCTTTCGGCGCCCGGTTCATGGTCCGCTGTATGTGTCTTTTACCTGTAACGTCTCTGTCTTCAAATCAGGAGGAAGGTATGCGTTTTCAAAAAACTATTCTCATAATGCTGGGGCTAACCGGGTTGGCTGTATTTCTTGTGGGTTGCGACACCCAGCCGACCACCGTAGATGTAGAACAGGTAACTTCTGAAGAGAAGACGTATGTCGGCTCTGATCGATGCAAACAGTGCCATCTCGAACATTACGATTCCTGGAAAATGACGCAGCACAGCCGGATGCTCCAAGACGTCCAGAAAAACAGGGACGCCCTGGTGGTGGAGATCGATCCGGAGCGGATCAGGAGGGATTTACAGAAGATCGAGGATAAACTCGAAATTCCGCCTGAAGACGTGCTGATACCCGAGGTGAACGATATTAGATACACCATCGGCAGTCAATGGAAGCAGCGCTATGTGATCGAAAAGGACGACGTATTGTACATCGCTCCGATTCAGTACAACGTCCACACCGATCGCTGGGTGAACTACCATGAAGACGACTGGGCGGATCGGCCCTGGATGCTCAAGTGCGGGGGATGCCACGCCACAGGGGTCAATCTGGAGAAACGGACCCTGGTCGAACCCGGTGTCGCATGTGAAGCCTGCCACGGCAAGGGGTCCTGGCATGCAGCCCTGCCCAAGACCCAGGTCTTTGACAAACGACGGACCATCGTCAATCCAGCCAAGCTGACCGCCGGGGTGGCTGCCCAGATCTGTGGTTCATGTCACAATCGGGGGCACGCCACCCAGTACGAGGGAGCTGGCTGGCCCGTAGGCTACGAACCGGGCGAGTCCCTCTCCAGATACTATGAATCCACAACCTATGAAGCCGGCGACGTGAAGCACGTCTATGCCAATGAATTTTCCAAGGGGCACCACCAGCAGTACATCGACTGGGTCCAGTCAAAGCACTTTGTTGAAGGCGTGACCTGCGTTTCCTGCCACTACGTGCACGAACTCGGCATTCCTTCGACGCAGTTTCAGACCAAGCAGCCCGGCGAACAGCAATGTCTCAAATGCCATACCATGTTCAACGCCAATCAGGCCCACTCCATCCACTCCTTCGGCAACTGTCTCGGCTGTCATATGCCCAGGATCGCCAAGAGCGCCGAGTCCGGGGATATCCGCAGTCATGTCTTCAAGGCCCTGCTCCCGGCAGATACCTTGCGCGATCCTCGAATTCCCAATTCCTGCCAGACCTGTCATAAACATGAGGATGACGACTTGGAGGAACTACAGAGAAAGTTTGAACTCCT
Source organism: Desulfohalobiaceae bacterium (assembly GCA_021737115.1). Taxonomy (GTDB): domain Bacteria; phylum Desulfobacterota; class Desulfovibrionia; order Desulfovibrionales; family Desulfothermaceae; genus JAABTT01. Next base: position 1,943 of record JAIPER010000231.1, on the reverse strand, counting down.
GACAGTGATGCCCAAACCACAGGGAAAAGTCATGCAGCCCGTCTCTTGGAAAAGCGGAGAAAGCGGGCAAACAGAGGGTACAGAACAGGCGGCGGAAACCGACAAGGCCAAGAAGACAGAGGAATAGAGGAGAACTTCCATGCGCCTCTTGCACCTTTTCGCTGCCGTGATGTGTGCGGCCTGGATCTTTTCGGGTTCTGCCTGGGCCCAGCACGAAGTGGCCAGCGATATCTACCGTTACAAATCCATGGAGATGAGCACCGGCTATTATGAAAAGTACGAGGTCAGGCCCAGTCAGATCCAGCCGTTTCTGCAGTATCCCAGCCCGGCCCGAAAGCGCTGGTTCAGGCTGCGTCCGGGGGAGGATCCGCTCCGCTACCAAACCAGACAGGCAGACTCACATACCGGTCTGAAGTACTATGAAGTCAAGACCTGTGAGCAATGCCATATTGAGCAGGCCCGCAACAACCTGCACGTGGTCCGATTGGGGACCACGTGCAGGCAGTGCCATGGGCGGGAGCCCATCCCCAGCAACGATTTCTATTTTTCACCCATCAACCCCATCCGCAGACATGCCTATGTCTGCTCCAAGTGCCACGAAGGATCCACCGCCTCCTTTGCCTCCTACAAGGTCCATGTTCCTCCCCCGGGGGCATCCGAGACCCGGATGACCTTCCCCGGACTGTACTACGTTTACTGGTTCATGGTTATTTTGTTTGTCGCGGTGATGGTTTTTTTCATCCTGCATTCCATCCTGACCGGGATCAGAGAGATCGTCGCCAGAATAAAGAGGAGGTCTTCCCATGTCTGAAGTCTATATCAAGCGCTTCACCTTACTGGACCGCCTCTTTCATCTCGGCCTGATGGTCACTTTCATCATCCAGGGACTCACCGGGTTCGGCCGTATTCTCATAACCGATCCTTGGGGACAGAAACTGGTCTCAATTTTTGGCGGATACGAAGGAGCCACTGCGGTTCACCGATGGGTCGGCGTTGTGATGATCCTTGGATTCGTGCTGCATACCCTGCACATGCTGATAAGGATCAACTGGAGCAGATTGAAACCCAGCCTCTTTGGTCCGGATTCAATCCTGCCGGTACTGGACGATTTCCGGGATCTCTGGAAACGGATTCTCTGGTACTTCGGACTTGGAGAGCATCCCCGTCACAGGCGCTGGACGTATTGGGAAAAGTTTGACTATTGGGCGGTCTACTGGGGGTTGCCCCTTTTGGCTCTGACCGGCCTGATGCTCATGTATCCCCTCGCCTTCAGCAAAATTTTTCCCGGCTGGGTGCTGAACATAGCCGCCCTGATCCATCGGGCCGAAGCGGTCCTGGCCTTTGTCTACATCGGAATCGTTCATTTTTACATGGGACATTTCCGGCCGACCAGCTTCCCTTTCAATGGGGCCATGTTTTCCGGGGCCGTCCCTTATGAGGAGGCCGAGGAAGAACGGCCGGAATGGATGGATCGACTCCGGCGGGAACAGAAACTGGCCGCTAAAAAAACCACACCTCCGGGAGCAGGCCTTCGAATCGTATCCTATGTATTCGGGTATCTCATTGTCATCTGCGGTGTGTTTCTGGTCGTTGTCATCCTGAGTCAGGGGCACGGGATACTTAGCCTGCATTGAAGAGGCTGGGGTGCAGAAATGCTGGGATACTGGGATGCTGGGATGCTGGGATGCTGGGATGCTGGGATGCTGGGATGCTGGGATGTTGCGGCTGCAAAATATCCTTTTGCAGCCGCCAGTGGTCAGAGGTCAGTAAATCCAAAGAATTACAGAAACAAAAAGTCGCTTGAAGCGTTCACTCAAAACTTTTTGCAAATGCGTCTTACATCTTCAATCTGGATTCCGGCCTCCGCCGGAATGACGGAGGGGGTGACCAAAAGTTTCTTTTTTGATCAAACTGGGCGTCTGCGGCCAGAGGCAGGGCTGACC
>JAIPER010000230.1 GCA_021737115.1 Desulfohalobiaceae bacterium | reverse complement strand
CCTGGACCCGGTCCTGGCCCTGGACGGCCCGGACCGTGGCCTCGGTGATCAGAGTCAGCCTGTCTTCAGGCAGATCCTCGACCTTCTTCCGGTTCACGGGGTCCCCCTTGAGGCGATCCCCCCTGGTCAGCATATAGATTTTACGGGCATAGCCGGAAAGGTCGATGACCGTCTCCAGGGCTGAATTTCCGGCTCCGACGACAACGACATCCTCGTCTTCAAACAAAGGCGCGTCGCAGGTGGCGCAATAGGCCACTCCCAGCCCTTCCAGTTCTTCTTCCCCCGGGACCTGGAGCCTTTTCCGCCTGCCCCCTGGGGCGAGGATCATGGTCCGGGAGGTGTAGCTGTCCTTGTCTGATTCCACTTGATACCCGTCGGCTGTCTTTTCTATCCGCTTTACCTGCTCATCGCTTTTGACAGTCAACCCGGGCTGATTTCTAACGTGCTCCTCCAGCTTCTCGGACAAATCCATTCCGGAGATGGAGACCTCTCCGATCCAGTTTCTGATATCAGGCGAGATGGTCGATTGTCCCTGAAAATCCTTGGTCAAGACCAATGTCGAGATCAAGGCTCGCCCGGCGTAGACAGCCGCCCCGGCCGCAGCCGGACCGCCTCCGATGATGATCAGGTCGTACATGCCCCCCTCCTTATGCACTCGCTCGTAGGAACTGAGAACATATCAGCATACGGCATAAACCCGGAGACGAGAAGGGGGATTTTTCAGTGATTTTCCCAAAACTCACCTTTTCCTCCCCTTGCCGGGGCGTCTAAGCCGCAGTATAATTGTTTCCACACAAGCAGAGTATCCGGCTTCAAACAGATACGACCTAGATTTATGACCACCATAAGTATAATTACAGACTTCGTACACCTCTACCAATTATGAGAGTTAACTGCCTAAAAGCGTCCAAAAATTCATGCAAATTTCAGCTCACTGGAAAGAGCTCTGAACTATCCGGGCCGGATTTGGAGTGAACATGGCTCAGCTAAACAGTGCTGGTAATCGTTTGGCCGAAGAAAAAAGCCCCTATCTGCTGCAGCATGCCCAGAACCCTGTAGACTGGTATCCCTGGGGAGAAGAGGCCTTTGCCAAAGCCGGAAACGAGGACAAGCCGGTTTTTCTGTCCATCGGCTACGCCACCTGCCATTGGTGCCATGTCATGGCCCACGAATCATTCGAGGACCGGCAGGTGGCCGAACTGATCAACCAGACCTTTGTCCCGGTCAAGGTAGACCGGGAGGAACGTCCGGATATCGATGCCGTGTACATGAAGACCTGTCAGATCCTCACCGGCCGTGGCGGCTGGCCTTTGACCCTTTTTCTGACCCCTGGAAAAGAACCTTTTTTTGCAGCTACTTATATACCAAAGGAGGGCAGTTTTCCTCAGACCGGGCTCTTGGAGCTCATCCCCAAGATCCCCCGCATCTGGATGAACGAGCGGGAAAAGGTCACAAAAGGCGCCCGGGAGATCCTCGGCCATCTCCGGCGAACAGGTAGCGGCAGCCAGGGCGGACTCCCCCACAGATCCATTCTGGCGCGGGCGGTGGATGATCTGAGCCAGAGGTTCGACAGGATGCACGGCGGGTTCGGCAATGCACCGAAGTTTCCATCCCCGCACAACCTGCTCTTTTTGCTCAGCCAGAAGAAAGGAGAAAACGACCGCCGACTCCTGGAGATGGTGGAATCAACCCTGCTGTCCATGCGCAAAGGCGGTGTTTTTGATCAGCTTGGGTTCGGCTTTCACCGGTATTCAACGGACAAAGAGTGGCTGGTTCCGCATTTTGAAAAAATGCTCTATGATCAGGCCATGTTAAGCTTGGCCTATCTGGAAGCCTTTGAGGCAACCGGCAACGCGTTCTACGCCGATACTGCCGATGAGGTCTTCAGCTATGTCCTGCGCGACTTGACATCCCTGGAGGGGGTCTTTTTCTCCGGAGAAGATGCGGACAGCGAAGGGGTGGAGGGCAAATTCTACGTCTGGAGCACCTCTGAGATTCGGGACATCCTGCCGGAAAAGGAAGCCGAGGTAGTCATCAAGGCCTATAACCTCAAAGATGAAGGCAATTTCAGGGATGAAGCCACCCGGCAGCTCACCGGCAGAAATATCCTGCACCAGTTGTCGACAGACCTGCTAAAGACCGCCGGCGATCTGGGCTTGAGTTTTGAAGACGTTCAGATCCTTCTCGATCAGGCCCGCCGCAAACTCTTCGCTGCCAGGGAAAAAAGGATCCGCCCCCTGTTGGACGACAAGGTCCTGACCGATTGGAACGGCCTGATGATCGCAGCCCTGGCCTTTGGCGGAAAGACCCTTGAGAGGGAGGACTATAGCCTGGCCGCCTCCCGGGCAGCCGATCTTCTTCTGGAAAAGATGCGGGACAACGAGGGCAACCTCCTGCACCGCTATAAGGATGGAGAGGCCGGGATCCCGGGCTTCCTGGACGATTACGCCTTTCTGGCCTGGGGCTTGTTGAATCTGGCCGAAGCCACCGGGAACATGCGTTACCTGACTGCGGCCTCGGAACTGACCCGTAAAATGCTCCTTCATTTCCGGGATGAAGAACAAGGCGGACTGTTTCTCTCGGCCGATTATGCAGAAACCGTCCTGGTCCGCACCAGGGAGTTCTATGACGGAGCTATCCCTTCGGGCAACTCCGCGGCCCTGATGAATATCGTCAGGCTCATCCGGGCCGGGGAGAACACAGGGCTTCAACAGGAAATGCAGGGACTCGTCCAGGCCTTTTCCGGTCTCATCCAGAGCCAGCCCACGGGATTCACCTACTTTCTATGCGGCCTGGACCTGGTTTTTGATACCAATTCGCAGCCAAAGTGAAACAGGACCCGAACTGTCTGCACGCTTTAAGATTCAGATCAGGCATAGGAATTGGCATCAAATCACTTGGCCACCCTCTTGGTGAAGGTCGTGGTTTCGCTGTTATCTGCTTCAGCCCTGAATGCCTCCTGCTGCTTCACGGCTCTTGAAGTCTTCGAGGTATCGGCTGTTTCCACTTCTACAATTTTTCTCTGCCCATCCTTGAAGGCAATGACATCGGGTCGGTAGCCCCGAATCATGCCCGGACGCTCATAACCCTCGATATCGGCCTTGACCCGAAATCCTTTCTTGACAAAATCCCGGGCGATTGATCCGACCATTTCGTCATGCTTTGCTTGAGCCTCGTGTTCACGCTGCATCTCTTGCCTCCTCTCAGCCCCCGAAATTGGGATTGATGAATTCCAGGCGGTCTCCATCATCGACCACTGTTCTCGGATACTCCCCTGGATAGACAAACCTGCCGTTGTGCTCGACGATGAGGTCTTTGTCCAACTCTTGGAAATATTTTATCAGAGACGATACCGTAGACCCTTGGGCAACTTCCTCCTGAAAGCCGTTGAGGGTTATAGTGACCGTGTTTTTCATTCCGCTCTCCTCATACTGCTCCATACTGATCCACATGTGCCCCTAATGAAACAGTTGCTTTTATATAGTAATCGTGCCTCTGATTATGAATTGTCCAGTGGATCAGTATTATGACAGATTATTTTTCTTGTTTACCGAGACCGTCCTCCGCCCTCGCCATCAGTCCTATTTCCTCTATCCACCGTCCACAGTCCTCTGCCCTCTGTCCTCCGTCCACCGTCCACCGTCCACTGTCCTCCGTCCTCAGCGCCCTCTGCACTCCGGACAGTCAGGGTTTTTTTCCAGGCTGATCTCCCGGAAGGCCATGGTTTGCCCCTGCATGAAAAGCAGCCTTCCGCACAGGAGACCATCCATCAATCCCAGGAGACATTTGATGACTTCAAGGGACTGCAGGGAGCCGACAACCCCGGCCACAGAGCCGAGTACAGGCGGAGGAGAGGAAGGACTGCCGAATTCCGAGAACAGACACTCAAAGCAGGGGGACCGGCCTGGAACAAAGGTGGAGATCATCCCGTTGAACCCGTTGATCCCCCCGTGGACGAAGGGAAGATCCATGTCCAGGGAGGTCCGGTTCAAAACCCGCCTCGTCTGGAGGTTATCGGTCCCGTCGACGATGACCTGACACCCCTGGACCAGCTCTGCCGCGTTCTCCGGACCGATTTCCAGATGATGGGTTTCGATCTCTGCATCCGGGTTCAAGGCCGCAAGTTTTTCCCTGGCGGACACGGTTTTGTCGCGGCCCACGTCTTTCGTCCAGTGCAGGATCTGCCTGTTCAAATTGCTGATCTCCACCCGGTCCCTGTCCGCGATACGCAGAGAGCCCACCCCGGCGGCACAGAGATAGGTGGTGATCACCGACCCCAGACCGCCAAGACCGCCGACAAAGACCCTGGACCGGGCCAGCCGCTTTTGACCCTGCTCTCCGATCTCCGGGAGGCCCATCTGCCGCTGGTAACGAAGTTGATCCCTTTGATCCTGCATATCCAACTAAACCCCGGGAAAAAAGGTCCGCGCGGTTAAATCAAGAACTACCGCAGATACGAATTCCGAACCGGGCCGCATAGGTAATCAGATCTCTATAACCCTGTTCTGCTATATAGCGGAGAACGCTCTTATCCAAGGCCTGATATTCATGCATAGACCTGATATTCATGCCTAGAATATATACACATATTCATGGACTGTCAAAAAAGCCCCCCTCAACGGACCGGCTGCGCCCCCCACCTGTTCATGAACCCGGAACTGGATCCGCCCATTTGGATATGCTTGATAAGCGCGCTGCCGAAGACCACGGCATCTATCTCATCCCGGATGGAATCTATGCGGTCAGGGGCCTCGAGTCCGAAGCCCAGGGCCAGGGGCTGCCGGAAGATTTCCCCGGCCAGGCGCAACTGCCTGCCAAGCCCTGCCGGAAACTCGCCTCCCGAACCCGTAGTTCCCAGGACAGAGACGAAGTAGACGAAACCTCCGGCCCTTTCCGCAGCGAGACGCATCCTGTGGGGCGGGGTGTTCAGCCCCACCAGCCTGATCAAATCCAGGCGGTGCTCGGCAAAGAGCCCTTCCAGTTCCAGACTCTCCTCCAGGGGAAGGTCCGGGATGATCAGCCCGGACAGATCCAGTGCGGCCGCCTGCCTGGCCAATCTGCTCCAGCCATGCTGCATGAAGGGATTGACATACCCCATGAGCACGATTTCCGCAGAGATCTCGGCCCGGTGTTTGGGCAGCTCTGTAAAAAGCCAGCCCAGGCTCGCTCCCCGGGCCAGGCACTCCTGGGAAACCTCTTCCACCACCGGACCGTCGGCCACCGGATCGGAAAAAGGGATGCCGATCTCGATGATATCCGCTCCGCTCCGGTCCAATTCCTTCAATTCATCGAAAAATCGCTGCCTGTCTGGAAAACCCGCCGGAAGAAAGGGAATGAGCCCTGTCCTTTCTTCGGCCTTTGCCTGCCGCAGCTTCGTTTCCAGTTTTGATTCTATCATTGTTTCCTCCCTGTTTCAGAACTCTTTGCCATTTCTATAAATTTGAAAATTTTTCGGACAAATGGTTCTTTTTGATAAATTCGAAGCCCGAAATTAGAAATTCGAAACAAGCACTAAATTCAAATTCTCAAATGATATAAACAAAGATTAAAAATTACACAATACTATCACAATTTGGATACGAAGTGGCGTATTTAATTGTTTCAGGTCAAAAGACAGCCCCGGGGTCAGCCCGCCATGCCAAGTTCCTCCAAAACGATATCCAGGTCCTTGTCTCCGCGGCCGGACAGATTGACCAGGACCTGCGTTTCCGGCCGGAGGGTCCCTTTGAGTTCCAGGACCCGGGCCAGGGCGTGGGCGCTCTCCAGGGCCGGGATGATCCCCTCTTTTCGGGTCAGGGTCTGAAATGCGGCCAGGGCCTGCCGGTCGTTGACCTGGACAAAGGACACCCTGCCTGTCTGGTGGAGGTGGACATGTTCCGGGCCCACTCCAGGGTAGTCCAGTCCCGGGGCGATGGACTGAGAGGGCAGGATCTGCCCCTCCGGGGTCTGGAGCAGAGAGGTCTTGAATCCGTGCAGCACGCCGGGGCTGCCCCTGCTGATGGTGGCCGAGTGGAAGCAGTCGGCTGTGCCCTCCCCGGCGGCTTCCACTCCGGTCAGGACGACTCTCTGGTCCTGGACAAAAGGGTGGAAGATGCCCATGGCGTTGGACCCGCCCCCGACACAGGCCAGGACCTGCGTTTCCGGCCGGAGGGTCCCTTTGAGTTCCAGGACCCGGGCCAGGGCGTGGGCGCTCTCCAGGGCCGGGATGATCCCC
>JAIPER010000229.1 GCA_021737115.1 Desulfohalobiaceae bacterium | reverse complement strand
TGATTTTTCTTTCTCCGTCACCCCGGCGAAGGCCGGGGTCCAGCTCTTACATTTTCAGACTGGATTCCGGCCTTCGCCGGAATGACGGATGAGGTGACTCAAAAAGTTTCTTTTTTGACCAAACTGGGCATCTGCGGCCAGAGGCAGGGCTGACTTCTGACCTCTGATCTCTGACCTCTATCTTTTTCCTCCTCACTCCTCACTCCTCACTTGCTTCTTGCTCCTTTTTACTCCAGTCCCGATTCTTCATATAACCCTTTCCGCTTGTGAAAATAGCGGGAAGCCGCCAGGACCGCGATGAAATTCAAAAAGGCATAGGCCAGGGCGATATCCACAAACATCTCCACCCGCCCGTAAATCAAACCGATCAGCAGGAGCAGGACCACGGTCTTGCTGCCGATGGCATTGACCCCGACCAGACGGTCTAAAACCGTGGGGCCGAATATGCCGCGGTATAAGGAAAAGAGCATCAAAAAGCAGAGAAACAGGGCAGCCCCCAAAAAAAACTCGCTCATTTCGATTCTCCAAAAACCAGGCCTACCATCTTCAGCATTTTCCCGGGCAGGGCCCTGGATGTTTCCCGGTCGATAGCATGCACCCTGAAACTTCCGTCCCTGTCGGCGTTGACAGTAATGGTTCCAGGGGTCAGGGTTATGGAATTGGCCATGGTGACAATGGACATGTCCTTTTGAAAACCCGTCCTGAAAGAAACTATATGCGGATCGATCATTTCGTGCATCCTGGGATGAAAGACCAGATAGAGCAGATGAAGGTTGGCTTTGACTATCTCCAGAAGGAGCCAGGGGATGTAGCGGCAAAAACGGATACCGACCAGGAGGTAGTCGGTACGCAGACTGGGAAACAGAAGATCGTGAAAGAAAAAAGAGACCACCAGGCTGGAGAACAGGCCCAGGGCCAGAAGCAGGGGTTCGAATTTGCCGGAGAGCACCAGCCACAATCCAAACAAGAGGACAAAGGTGATACCAAACGAAACAACCGCATGCATCCATCTCGCAACTCTTAGCTTGCTGGACGATGCTGCAGTGCGTGTGCGAAGGCCTTCCTTTTCTGAAGCGTTCACCCTTTCCTCCTTTCTTAGGGGTCGTTATAAAACAAACACGTCAAATTCTCGCCAGGGCCTTGGATAGAAGATTTTATCCACGAATCTACACCAAAGCGGGCATCGCCCGCAACCCAAGGTTCCAGGTTCACGGCCTCCGGCTCGTAGAGAGCGAGCCTACGCCTCGGAGAGTTCACAGTTCACGGTTAAGAACAAGAAAAAGCCTGTGAGACAAGACATTTTCTTGTTTTTCATGGCAGAGACTCACAAGTAAGTCACTAATCTTCACGGACATCTATTCTTCATTCGTGCTTATTCGTGCAAATTCGTGGACAAAATTTTTTATGCTATGGGTATTCTGTGACAGGTCCTTATTCATTCACTCCATAGAGTTTCCGAAATTTACTGAAAGCCTTTTTCACTTTCCCTTCCGGTCTGGAGCCGTGATTGCTTTCACTGGAAGCCGTTTCATGCTTCTGCCTGTGGTCATAGGCCTCCTTGATGGTCGCAACCAGAGTGTCATAGTCAACCGGCTTGGATAAGAACTTGAAAGCATTATACTTTCCGCTTTCCAAGGCGTTTTCGACACTACCGTAACCAGTCAGGACGATACAGGGCAAAAGGGGCTGCAATTCCTTGAGCCGCTTCTGGACTTCTATCCCGTCGATTCCGGGCATCTTCAGATCGACGACTGCCACGTCGAAATCTTCAGCCGCGGCCGCTTCCACTCCTTCTTCGCCTGAAAAAGTCGTCTTGACCCGATATCCGTCCATGACCAGCCGTTTGGACAAATATTTGAGAAACGTCTGCTCGTCGTCCACAAAGAGCAGTTTCATCACTTACCCCTTCTCTGAAATTTAAAAATTTGCAAAGCCAAAATAGATGCTGTCCGTGTCAATCCAGGTGAGCCGTGGGTAATGCAGGCTTCGTACACTATACCAATTATGAGAGTTAAAAAGGGTGTTGCAAGCATAGTGAAATTACCAAATATTACAAATAGTTATCCATACAAATTATTTCTTGCAATAGATTGATTTAATTGAAAATAAGTTCATGATTGCAACACCCTTTTAAAGGCTTAAAATGATCGATTTTACTTCAAAATTGGACATTTCACAGGTGTCAGGTTTCGGGTGTCAAATTTGCCTCTGGCAAAGCTGGCAACACCTTGCCTTGGAGGCGATTTCTCAGCCGGTCTCCCTCCCGGAGTCCGGAGGCACGAGGAGAACCGGGAAAGCGGTCTTTTCCGTCAGCCGGACCGGAAGGCTCTTGCGGACTTTTCCTCCCCAGGACCGTTTTTCCGGAATTCCGGAGATGATCATGGAGGCCTGACAATCTCTGGCCGCCCGTTCTATTTCCTCACGCGGATCTCCAACATAGACATGAGACCTGGCCTGAAGGCCTGCAGCCTCGAACTGTTCGCAGATTTCTTCAAGCTTTTCCCGATGTTTCTTTCTCGTCTTCTGCACACCCATGGCCGAAGAGCTCTTCAAGGCCTGCTCTGCGGCAACGTGAATCACGTTCACCTCCTGGATGACCCCTTTGAGCTGTTGCAGAAAACCTACGGCAGCCATATCTCCAGGTGTCCAATCCACCGCCAGCAGCGGCCTGTGGAATGGATTCTCGGTCAGCCTCTTCTCTTCCGAGGGAACAGTGATGATCATCACCGGCACCGTGATCCTGTGGATCAGCTCCGAAATATCCGATCCGGAAATAAACGGGGTGAATCTCTTTTTCTCGGGATTGCCGATAACCACCAGGTCGATTCCCTCCTTTTCCACTGCGGACAGGACCTGCTGGACCAGGCTGCCGACCACGATATAGACCCCGACCTCCATTCCCTGCTCGAACAGGTTTTCCGCCCAGTCGATAAAGCGGATATTGGCCATTTCCCGCAACTTGACTTCCTCGTCCTTTTTGTAGCCCACGCCCCGCTGCATGGCCACCTTTTCCCGCTGAATCACGTTGAGAAAGACGATATGCTCCAGATGGGCCCGGCGGAGTTCCAGGAACAGCTGCAGGGTATCGTAACGGAGATCCTCGAATTGGGTGACAAACAGTAATTTTTTTATCTCCATCTTCATAAATACAGAGCTCTTTCAAGTGTGCTAAAATTTGTAAGAAATTTTGGACAACACCCTGCTTCTCTAAGTGGCTTTCGATTTCTCCAGAACCTCTCTGATGGCCGTCGCCAGCTCCCGGGCCTCGACCGGTTTTTCCAGATAGAGCTCCGGTTCAGGCACCGGCTGTTCGCCGAATTCGGTCAAGGCTTCCTGGGACTTCAAAAAAGAGCGCCTGGATATCCCGGACAGGATGATGATCGGAATATGCCGCCACCTCTCTTCGGTCTTCACCGCCCTGTACATCTTGATTCCGCTCTGTTTCGGCATGAGCACATCGAGGATTACCAGGTCCGGACTCTCTTTTTTCAGCAAGGCCAGCCCCTCTTCACCGTTTGAGGCGGTCAGGGGGAGATAACCCTCTTCTTCGACGACCGTCTTGTTAAAGAGCATGACATCAGGGTCATCGTCCACTACCAGTATCTTTTCACTCATACCTGCCTCTCTTTGTATACTGATCCAACTTTAGAGCTCTTTTCAGTGAGCTGAAATTTATACGAATTTTTGGACACTTTAGTGTGACTTATCTGTACCTTGAGGTTTCAGCTTTGCCTCTGGCAAAGCTGACACATAATTAATTAATATATAAGAATTTACTGGCCTGAAGTTTGACACATCATGCTGAAGTCCGTCTTTGCCAGTATGATCAATGGAGAAACTCAACAGTTTTTTAGGATCGGCACCCTCTTTTCGAACCGGGCATCAGGGTTCTCTTGCGCGCCCCTCGCTGAGAGGTTCTCTGGTTTTCTTAGAAAACCGAGAGCCGGAAGCGTCTTAGCGAAAGAGAGCCCTGTGACCGATTCGTTGTCTATAACCGGAGTCTCATACGAGCCCCGCCTCTGGCCGCAGATGCCCAGTTTGATCAAAAAAGAAACTTATGGTCACCTCCTCCGTCATTCCGGCGGGGCCTGTCCCGGACCCCGATCCGGGAGCCGGAATCCAGACTGAAAAAATAAAAGACTGGACCCCGGCCTCCGCCGGGGTGACGGACAAAGAAAAATCAATCATTTTAAGTAGTTAAATCTCATAATTAGCACAGGTGTACGAAGTCTGAAACTATGGCGACCGCAAGTAAAAGGGCAGCCAAACAGTGAATTTCGATCCCTCACCAGGTTTGGAATCGACTTCGATCCTGCCCTGATGCTCCTCGACGAGCTTCCGGGTGACCAACAGACCGAGACCGGTGCCCTTTGCCCCTTTTGTACTGAAAAAGGAATCGAAAAGGGTATCCCGGACTTCCTGACTCATCCCGCTGCCATTATCGCTGACCTCCAGCCTGAGCCACGTCTCCTCTTCCACCCTGGTCCGCACCAGGACCTGGAAGTCCTTGTCCGTGTCCTCGTCCAGGATGCAGGCATCCAGTGCGTTGGACAACAGATTGGAAAGCGAGCGGTGCAGGGTCTGCGGATCAAGGACCACTTCCCCCAGGCAGGGGTCCAGATCCTGTTTGATCGTAATCCCGTTCTCCCTGGCCGTGGGGGTAAAGAGTTCGCAGACCTCCCTGGCGATCTCATTGGGGGCGCACTTCTGATAATCCGGGACCCGTTCTTTTGAATAGGACAAAAGATCCATAACCAGCTCGGAGGTCCGATCGATATTCCGTTTGACCATTTGCCAGCCCTGGTTCAGCTTCTGGAAGTCATGCTTTTCCAGTCCGGTCTCCACAAGGTAGCTCCCCCCCTTGAAACCATGCAGGATATTCTTCACCCCATGGGCCACCCCGGCAACGGTCTGGCCAATGGCCGCCAGCCGTTCCGAGCGGATGAGATCCTGCTCCAGTTTTTTTATCTCACGCAGGTCCTGAAAAAAGACCACGCTGCCCACGATCCGGTCATCTTCAGAGAGGATCGAACCCGAGAATCTTACCGGCACCCGGTGTCCTCCCTTGTCCAGAATAGCCGTCTCTTTCCAGGGAAGCTCCCAGCCGGACTCCCGGCTCATTGCTTCCTCCACGGCCGAGGCCAGTTCCTGAGGAATGAGCTCGTCAAGCCTCAACTTCGAGACGACTTCTTCCCGGGGCATCTTAAATATCCGCTCCGCTTCCGGATTGAAGGTAACGATCCGCAAGCGTTCATCCGTGGCCACGATGCCGTCATTGGAACTTTTGATCAACTTACTTTGAAAAGAGGACTTTCTCCGTATTTCCCGGGTCGCCTCAGAAATTTTTTCTTCCAGGTTGGTGGTGTACTCCTTCAGCTTGTTTCGGATCTCGATTTTCCCTTCGGCCCTTTTCAAGGCGATGCTCAGGGCTTCGTCCACCACCGGCTTGTTGATAAAATCAGAGGCATCGTGCTGCAGGGCCTCGATGGAAGAGTCCATGTCCCCGTGCCCGGTGATGATGATCACTTCGGTCTCGGGGTTTCTTTCCTTGATCTTCTTCAAAAGTTCCAGACCGTCCATGACCGGCATCTTGATGTCGGTGAGCACTATGTCCGGCTGTTCCCGCTCAAAGACCTCCAGACCTTCCTGTCCGTCGCCGGCCGTGACCACATCATAACCGTCGTATTTCAAGGTCCTGGCCAGGACCCTGACAATCGACTCTTCGTCTTCGACCAGTAAAATCTTGTACATCTGATCCTGTTTATACCAGAAACTGGCATAATTTACGGTTTGCATACTGATCCAATTTTGGTTTTTACAACAAAGACTGGCGATCTCAAGGGTCCAGGCCCAAATTTCACAAAAAGCTAAATTGGATCAGTATATCTCGTATGAAACTTCATGAGTTTTCGAAAAAAGCAAGCCTGCTTAAGATAAGGGATTCTTCGCTCGCGGACTCGCTCAGAATGACAGATAAAGAATTGCTCCTGTAAAACTCCATCGTCATTTTTTCGAAGTTTCTGCCTCGATCAAACTGGCAATTATGGACTTCAACCCAATTAAATACTAGCCTGGCAAATAATCTCATTTGAATTTATTGGCCTGCAGTTTAACTCATCATGCTGAAGTCCGTCTTTGCCAGTTTGATCAATGGAGAAACTCCAGTTTTTAGGATCGGCACCCTCTTTTCGAACCGGTCATCAGGGTTCTCTTGCGCGCCCCTCGCTGA
>JAIPER010000228.1 GCA_021737115.1 Desulfohalobiaceae bacterium | reverse complement strand
AGTGCCGGCCTGGGACGCAGCCCAAGAGTCATCTCACCCGCGGGGATGCCCGGTGTCTAACGCATCGATCGAGGCAGCGCCTCGTTGACCAGCTTTTCGGTGATGGCTCCGGTCCCGCCCCAGGCGATGCAGCGGGTGGGACAGACCGAATAACAGGCTGGCGTCAGGCCCTGGGAAAGGCGCTCGGTGCACATGTCGCACTTGATGGCCACCTCCTGTTCGTCGTCGAACTGCATGGCCCCGAAGGGGCAGGCTTCCAGGCATTCCCGGCACCCGATGCAGACCTCGTTATCGATGAGCACCGCCCCGTTTGCGTCGCGGCTGATGGCCTCCACCGGGCAGGCCTCTTTGCAGGGGGCCCGGGTGCAGTGATGACAATAGACGGGAAAGAAATCAGAGGATTTTTCCTCCACCCGGACGAGCCTGGGGCCGACGCCCAGACGATGCTCCTGCTTACAGGCCACCTCGCAGGCATGGCAGCCCATGCAATCCTTGCGGTAGAACAACAGCGAATATTTCGGCATGGCAAAGCTCCTTCTTTTGCCAGCCCTGTCTGTGGCAGGGCTGGCATGTAACTGTTTTCATTGAGAGTCGCGCACCTTGAAACGTCCCCGCACGCAGCGCACGGCGTAGCGGTTTTGCTTCAGGTAGCTGAGCACGTAGGCTCCCTCGAACATGACGATCCAGGCATTGTCGGTGTCTTTGGCAAAGGTGGTGGCCGTCCAAAAGGAGCGCCTGTCCTGAAAGGGGACTTCGCTCCTGATTTCGGGTCGGTAGACGCTCCGGTCGAGCAGGCTTTCCAGTTCCCTGAGCTCCGGCAGCCGCCAGTCGGCATGCCCCTTCAGGCGAAGCCCTGCGGCGTAGTCCCTGGCCTGGTGCCAGGTCATGGCCTCTTTGCATTTTATCTGCCACTCGAGACCGGTCAGTGGATCGACCCAGGAGGACTGGCTCCACTCGAGGGATCCTCCGAGGGTGTTTGCGTCGTCGGCGCATGGCATCGTGCACCTCGTGAACACTCCGGGTAAGAGGAGGTCCAATGGTTCATGGTCTGCAGACGAAAGGGGCGCCTCAGCCCGCTGCTCTTGTCCGTTCTTCGCTTACCGGGGAGATGCGGCAGAGGCAGACCCGAAGGTTGGTGGCCCCGATGGCCGGATCCAGGGTTTCATAGGCATTGTCCGTCAAGAGGTTGATGTTGGATATGTCCCAGCCATGGCCGGTTTCCTTGATCTCGGGATACCACCAGCCGTGCTCGGCCACAACTACCCGGGGCGGGATCTGGTCGTTGAGCTTGGCCCGTTCCCGGACCCGTCCCCTGGGGGATTCTAGCCAGACCCACTGCCCCTCTGCGATGCCTTCCTTGCTTGCCGTTAAAGGATGGATCTCCACGATGGGGTCGGGCCGGATCTCCCGGAGCCAGGTCTGGTTGCGGTTGGCCGTGTGAAAGAAGGTCGGCGTGCGCAGGCCGGCATTCAAGATATAGGGGTAGTCTTTGGCCACCTCCGGCTTGGAGTAGGGGCTTTCCGCCACCTCGGTGTACTTGGGAAGGGGGTCGAAGCCCCATTTTTCGAGAACCGTGGAGTACAGCTCCAGCTTTCCGGTGGGGGTGGAGAAGCCGCGCTCCTTGTATTTGTGGTAGACCATTTCCCCTTGGAGATGGCCTTTGGCCTTGAACTCCTCCCAGGTCAGACCGGAAGGTTCCAACAGGTAGTCCAGGGCCTCCTCGACCGTGTCCCACCAGGGCTGGCCCATGCGTTTGCCCAGCTCCATGAAGATCTTGTGGTCCTGCCAGGCTTCGCCGACCTCGCAGCATTTCTGGCGGGCCAGGACGAAGCCGTGGCGCTTCCAGTTGTCGGCCACATGGTTCTGCTCCAGCCAGGTGGCGGCCGGCAGGAAGATGTCGGCCAGATCGGCCGTGGGGGTCATGAAATGGTCGATGACCACCAGGAAGTCCAGCGCCTTGAGGGCCTCGTAGGCCTCTCTGGCATTGGCCCGGGAAACCACCGGATTGGTGCCGCAGAGCAGGCCGGCCTTGAGCTGGTAGGGCTCGCCGGTCAAAATGGAGTCCCAGGCCTTCTTGGGATTGATGAAGGCCACCCGGGCGCCCAGCTTGAACCGATCCCCGCCCAGGGCCTTGGCCCGCTGCTCTCTGGACAGCTCCTTGTGCCGGGCGAATTCGGCCACGGTGCGGGTCGGCGGATTGACATAGAGGACATTGCCCCCTGGAACGTCCAGGTTGCCCGTGGCCGCCATGAGGCCGGTGGCCAGACGGGTGTAATCGGCGCAGTTGTTGGTCTGTTCAGTGGGCACCCCCCAGTGGATGCAGGCCGGCTTGGTCCTGGCGTACATCCGGGCGGCCCTTTGGATGAGCTCCTTGTCGACCCAGGTGATGTCCTGGATCTGATCCAGGGTGTATTCCTGCACCCGTTCCTTGAAGGCCTCCCAGCCGTTGATGTAGTTCTCGGTGATGTCCTTGTCGTAGAGCTCCTCGTCCAGGATGACCCGGTGAAAGCCCAGGGCCAGGGCGGCATCCGTGCCGGGGCGGATCTGAAGCCAGAGGTCGGCCTTTCTGGCCACGAAGCCTTTGCGGGGATCGATGCAGATCAGTTTGGCCCCGGCCTTGTAGGCCCGCCAGAAATCCACCCCCTTGTATTCGTCCGGGTTGCTCCACTGGGGGTTGCAGCCCCACATGACGATGCATTTCGGACCGCCCCGGTAGTCGCAGATGGGCAGATTGCCCGCCGTGACCAGGGTCGAGGCGACCCGGGAGACGTAGCACATGTGTCCGGCGGTGAGCACGTTCGGGGTGCCGAGCAGGTTGGCGAAGCGGTAGAGGTGGCTCTCGTAGTCCCGGCCCGTGCCCTGCCCGACCACGATGTGCTCGGGACCGTGCTCGTCCGAGATCTTCTGGAACTTCTCGGCGATGGTCCCCAGGGCCTCATCCCAGGAGATGCGGCTCCAGTTCTTCCCGCTTCGCTTCATGGGATGCACGATGCGATCCGGGTGGTAGGTCAACTGGGTGGCGGCCAGGCCCTTGCTGCAGAGGCTGCCGTAGCTAATGGGAGAATCCGGGTCCCCCTCCACCTTCACGACCGTGCCGTTGTTCACATGGGCGATCACCCCGCAGCCGCCGTGACACCCCCGGCAGGCCGTTTTGATTGTTCTTGTATCCGTCATCGCTGCCTCCTTTACTCGTTGATTTCCGCGACATCCGAGATGCCGAACTTGAGGACATAGACCGTGCTCAAGAGGGTGAGCACGTTCTGCTCCACGACCGGGACGCTTTGTCCCAGGTTGCGCAGTTCATGGGCGAGTCGTTCGATGTGATCGATTTTCTGCTTCATGTCTTGAAGGCGTTTCCGGGTTGCTTCGTCTGGCATATGCTCTCCTTTATTACCTGAGATCGACACAGCGCTTGGCCTTGAGTTCGAAGCGTTCCAGGACCCCTGGCTCGACGTGGTCCAGATCGAAGCTGAGGTTGGTTTTCACCTTGAGCCTCGAGGCCAGCCTGGAGGTCAAGCGTTTCATGTCGCTTGAGCCCAGGATTTCACGGGTTTCGAACCTGAGGCCGATGCTGTCCATGGCCCCCTTTCGCTCGATTTCGATTCTGAATTCACCGACTTCGGGAAATTCGCCGCGCAGGAGCTCCTCCACCGCCACCGGGGTGAAGAGCACCCCCCTGATCTTGCGCAGGTCGTCGTCACGGCCCACCACTTCCTGCACTTTCATGGAGGTGCGCCCGCAATCGCAGCCGGCCCGGCCCTTGCGGACAATGTCCTTGGTGTTGAAGCGAATCATGGGAAAGGAGCGTCGGCCGAGGGGGGTGACCACGGCCACGCCGAGCTCGCCTTCGTCAACTTCCCGGGTCTTTGTCTCCAGATCCAGGATCTCCACGATGAAGTAAGGCTCGAGCAGATGCAGCCCCTCCTTGGCCGGGCACATGGCCCCCCAGGCGCAGGGTTCGGTGCCCCCGATGTGATTGTAAACGTCGCAGCCCCAGAGCTCCTCGAGAAGGCTGCGGGTGGCCGGAGGCAGAGGCTCTCCGGCACAGACCATTTTCCGGATGCCCAGCTCGCGGGGGGCGAGGCCCATCTCCGCGGCGACCTCGGCCATGTGGATGCCGTAGGTCGGGGTGTTGAGCAGGGCGGTGGCCCGGACCTCCTGAAGCTTCTCGATCCGGCCCCGGGTGCTGAGGGCGCCCCCGGGGATCACGGTGCAGCCGAGCTTCTCGGAGGCGTAGTGTCCCTCCCAGAAGGCCACGTAGACATTGTAGCCGAAAGGCAGAAAGACCCGGTCTCCGGGACGGAAGCCGGCCATCCACAGGATGTGGCACCAGATCTCCACCCGCCAGGGCCAGCTTTCCCAGCTTTCCGGGACGTAAACGGGTTTGCCGGTGGTACCCGAGGTCTGGCGGAAGTGGGTCACCTCTTCCGGGGGCACCCCCAGGAGGTCGCCGAACAAAAAGTGCCCGACACCTTCCTGGGCCTTGCGCAGATCCTTCTTTTCAACCAGGGGCAGCCTTTTGAGATCTTCCCATCCGGATACATCCCGGGGGTCGATATCCGCCAGGGAGTTTTCGTAGAAGGCGGTAGTGGATTTGGCATGGCCCAGCAGCGAGCGCAGGTTTTTCAGCTGTACGGTCCGTATGTTCTCCCTGGACAGGGTTTCGGTGAACGGGTTCCAGAACCTGCTTGTGGTCTTCTCCATGGCGACACCTCCTCGTTTTCGGTTTGCCATCCGGAGCATGGCAAAATTCCATTTCAGAGCTCTTTGCCGTTTTCTAAAATTTGGAACATTATTTGGACAAGTGTCTCTTTTTGGTTAAATTCGAAGCACGAAATCCGAAATACGAAACAAACACGAAATTCAAATTCTCGAATGGCAAAAACTAAGATTCAAAAGATGCAGAATAAAAGCAATTAGTTGTCAATTCTTTTTTCTTAGTTTTGAATTTTGAATTTTTGTCATTTGAAGTTTGTTTCGAATTTCGTGCTTCGAATTTCGATATTATGTCCAATTTTGAGGTCATTGAAAAAATTTTTCAATAATTTTAAAGAATTATGCTTAAGTGTCAAGGCACTGCTACGAAGTCTGTATTTAAGGTGAAAAGCGTTGATTGACCTCGTCGGCTACCTGCAGCAAGTGGTCTCGAATCGTGGTTTCCTTGTCCGCCTCCACCTGCTGCCGGAGTCCGACCGCCCAGATGGCAGCCACCAGATCCGGGCGGTTGGTTGTGATTGGTACGGCATAGGCGACGATGCCCTCGATGTATTCTTCGAAGTCAGAGGCGATGCCGAATCGTCTCGTCTCCAGGATGCGCTTTTTGAACTTTGCCTTGTCTGTGCAGGTTCGGCTCGTGAACGAGCGCAGCCCGTTTCGGCTCAGGATCTGATCGATTTCTTCGTCTTTCAGCTGGGACAGGAGAGCCTTGCCGCCGGCGCCGGCGATCAGCGGCAACCGCATGCCGACATCAGAGGAGATGCGGATGTCATAAGCGGTGTCCACCTTGTCCAGGATGACTGCCTGTAGGCCGGAGCGGATCCCCAAAAAGGCGGAAAGCTTGGTTTCGGCGTTGATTTTGGCCAGAAAGGGGTGGACGGTATGGATGAGTTCCGAGCGCTTCCCGGCCGCATTTCCCAGCAGATACAGGCGGTTTCCGAAATGAAACTTGCCGGAGGGAAATTTCTCCAGAATTTCCAGATCGGCCAGGGTATGGACGATATTGAAGACCGTGCTCTTGTTGAGATCAAGTTGTCTCAAGAGGTCGCTGACCCCGAGGGGTTCCCGGGATTGATAGAGGGCCTCCAGTATCTGCAGGCACTTGTCGATGGCTGGAACGCGTTTGAACGAGGACGACATTTTGTTCTCCATAGGAAACGATTGACCTCTATGATAAACTATTTGCATTTTGACTGTCAAGCCCTTGATAGAGATTTCTTGGTTATGACAACCAAAAAATGACAAGATTGCTGAATTCTGCTATGTGCTGGTTTATTGCAGACAATACAGCAAAGGAGGAGTTCATGAAAGAGGTGGTCATCGCCAGTGCCTGCCGCACGCCGATCGGGGCCTTTGGCGGGACGCTGAAGGACTTAAGCGGAGCCGAACTGGCCGCCGCCACCATGCAGGAGGCCGTCAAACGGGCGGGAATCGATCCCTCGGTAATCGATGACGTCCGCTACGGTTGTTGCCTGGAGCATCACGACACCCTGAACGTGGCCCGGGTGGGTGCGCTTATGGCCGGGATCCCGGACCATGTGCCC
>JAIPER010000227.1 GCA_021737115.1 Desulfohalobiaceae bacterium | reverse complement strand
CGGATAAGCTCGGCCACTGCCGGCACAAGATCTTCGGCCGGGGCAAAGTGGTTCAGTTCTTTCCCCCGAACCGCTATCAGGTCAATTTCCCGGGCTTCGGCCTGAAGAAGATCATGGGGGACTACCTGGAGATGGAGGAATGATGGGGGAATGCTGGTATGCTGGTATGCTGGCATGCTGGAATGACGGATTTAGGAATTCAGGAATTGAGGGATGAAGAAGCATAGGGCAGGGGGGCAGAGGGAAGATGTCGGACGTCGGATGTCGGAGGTCGGTGGGCAGAGGGCGGTGGTCAGTAGTCAGCCCTGCCTCTGGCAGGCCTGACATATAAGTATTTAATAAATTTAAGAATATGGTCAAGAAGTTGTGTGATTGGGTCAAAGTTCATAATTGCCAGTTTGATCAAGGCAGGAACTTCAAAAAATTGTCATGAAGTTTCGCAAAAGCTCTTCTCTCTGTCATTCTGAACGAGTCTGCGAGTGAAGAATCCCTTTTCTTCAGCAGGCCTGCTTTTTTTGAAAACAAAAAGAGTCTGTATACTGATCCAACTTGACTTTTTGTGAATACAAGGCCAGAAGTCGAGAAATCATGTGCCTCTGTCGATAAAACCAAAATTGGATCAGTATGACACATGAGAAAAGGGGAAAGAGAAAGGCTGAATCAGTGGGTACTGATTCACTGATTACTGACACACTGACACACTGATACACCGGCCTCAGCCAATCTCCTTCCAGTCCCGGATCTGGAGGTCGATGCTGGTCAGGCCGTTGTAATGGTTCAGCTTCGGGGTGAAGGCCAGCTGGATGTCCCTGCCCTTGACTTCAGGGCCCAGGGTCTCGGCCTGGCGCCAGGCCTTGCCCAGCATGTTCACTCCGGCCTTTCCGTCCCTGACCTCGATGGAGACGTGGTTCTGACCGAAAAAACGGTGCTTGGTGACCGAAAGGGCCGGAGACCAGAAGACCGGCTGGGGGTTGCCCTGACCAAAGGGCTGCAGCAGGTCCAGTTCCTGGACGAGGGTCAGATCGACCCGGCCCAGGCTCAGGCCAGCGTCAATTTCGATGGTCGGCGGGGGCAAAATGTCTCCGAAGCAGTCTTGAACGCTGCGATTGAAGATCTGCCGCAGCTCGTCCAGATTTTCTTCTTTCAGGCTGAGCCCGGCGGCCATGCGATGGCCTCCGAAAGTCAGCAGCACCTGTGCGCAGGCCTGCAGCCCCTGGTGGAGATCGAAGGCGGCGATGCTCCGGCCGGAACCGCTCAGTTTTTCCCCGTCCTTGGTCAGGAGCAGGGCAGGCCGGTTGAACTGCTCCACGATTCTGGAGGCGGCAATCCCCACGATACCCTTGTGCCAGTCAGGACTGTAGAGCACCAGACCCAGATGATCGGACAGGGTTTCCGCCTGTTCAGAGGCTTCTGCAATGATATTTTTTTCTACCCGCCTCCGTTCCAGGTTGTGTTTTTCCAGTTGAGCGGCCAGGGGGCGGGCGGTGCTCAGATCAGGGGCCAGGAGAAGCTGCAGGGCGGTTTGGGCCGAGCCCATCCGGCCGGCGGCATTGATCCTGGGGGCCAGGCCGAAACTGACCTGGCCGCTGCCCATGGGGGCGGTTGGCGGCAGGTTGCAGATCTCTTTCAGGGCGAATATCCCGGGCCGCTTGGCCTCCCCCAGGCACAGCAGCCCGTTTTTGACCAGGATCCTGTTGGTTGTATTCAGCTCGACGATGTCGGCGATGGTTCCCAGAGCCGCCAGATCGAGATACTCCCGGATGTCAACCGGTTCTCCGGGCAGGATGCGGTTCAGGGCCGCGGCCAGGAGAAAGGCCACCACCGCCCCGGCGGCCTGGGGGTAGGGGCAGTTCCCCAGGCAGGGGTTGATCATGGCCCTGGCCCCGGGAAGTTCTTTCCCGGGTAGATGATGATCGGTGACAAAGACCTGCAGGCCCAGTTCCCTGGCCCTTTCTATTTCCTGGATGTTGGAGATGCCGCAGTCCACGGTGATGATCAGATCCACCTTCTTTTGCTTCAGGTCTTCAAGCCCTTCCTGATTCAGGCCGTAGCCCTGCTGCAGTCTTTCCGGAATGTGGGCCAGAACCGGGATCCCCCGGTTTTTGAAAAAATGGACCAGGATGGCGGTGGCCGTGATCCCGTCTGCGTCATAATCGCCCCAGACGGCCAGGGTCCGTTCCCGGGAGATCTCCCGGGCCAGAA
Source organism: Desulfohalobiaceae bacterium (assembly GCA_021737115.1). GTDB lineage: Bacteria > Desulfobacterota > Desulfovibrionia > Desulfovibrionales > Desulfothermaceae > JAABTT01. The sequence continues at coordinate 4,060 of JAIPER010000227.1, read as the reverse complement.
GTTCGGCAAAACTGATCAGCTCCGGCCATTTTTCCAGAGGAGGGAGGTGGCGGAGTCCGGGACTGAGGAAGACATCCATGTCCCGGGGAGAGGACAGTCCTCTGTGCCAGAGAATCCTGGCCAGAAAACGGGAGATGTTCAATTCATCGGCCCAGGAGACGAGCCTTTCCGGTTCCCGGCCACCCATTGATTCGCGTTGCTTCCAGGTCAGTGACAAGATGGAAATCCTTTCATGCTATGCGGTTATACCAGTAGTTGGCCTGAATTTCTTATTCGTTTTTCATTCATTGACCTGTTGATTCAGTTCCTTGGTCCTCCCAGGTTTTAAGCACGTCCCGAAGCATTTCCCGGTTACGGGAGCTGCGGCATTTTTCGGCCAGGTAAATGGACTTCAGGCGTTCATAGGCCGGCTCCAGGTCCTGGTTGAGGACCCAGTAGGCGAATTCGCCGGCCCGGCCGATCTCCTGCCTGGCCGCCTCCAGCCTTCTGACCAGCTCTTTCGCGTCGTCGCTGCCGCGTTTGGTCAATCTCTGTTTTAGGACCTGTCTGGACGGGGGCAGGATAAAGATGGAGATGCTGTCCGGCATGCTCTTTCGCAGTTGTTCTGCTCCCTGGACGTCGATATCGAAAATGATGTCTTTACCGGATTCAAGCAGATCCAGCCCGGTTTGCAGGGGAGTGCCGTAATAGTTGGCATGCACTTCGGCCCATTCCGCAAAGAAATGCCGGTTTATCAGGTCTTCAAATTCGGACCGGTCCACAAAATAATACTCCCGGCCGTGTTTTTCACCGGGTCTGGGATTCCTGGTGGTGTAGGATATTGAAAATGAAAAATTGGGAAACTCAGCAATCAACCTGGAAATCAGGGTGCTTTTCCCGCCTCCGGAGGGGGAACAGATGATCAGGGCCGCCCCTTTTCGGCTAGTCATCCTCTTTCCTCTTTTCGGAAAAACGCTGTCCCACGGTGTCTGCCTGGAGGGCCGAGAGAAATATGTGGTTGGAATCGGTGATGATGATCGACCTGGTCTTTCTGCCCTGGGTGGCGTCCACCAGTCGCCCCCCCTGTTTGGCGTCCTCACGCAATCGCCGCATTGGAGACGAGCCGGGGGTGACGATGCCGATGACCCTGGAGACCACGACGTAATTGCCGAAACCTATGCTCAACAGATTTTTTGAGGACATGCTCACTCCAGATTTTGGACTTGTTCTCTACATCTCTCCAGTTCGTTCTTGCACTTGACGACGAGCTGGCTGACGGCCACATCCTGGGCCTTGTTGCCGCAGGTGTTGATCTCCCGGAAACACTCCTGCAGCAGGAAATCGAGTTCCCTCCCCCCGGTGTTCTCCGTTTGCAGAGAATCAGTCAGGGTCTGGAAGTGGGCCGACAGCCGGGTCAATTCCTCGGAAACGTCCAGCTTGTCGGCAATAAGGGCCAGCTCCTGGTACAAACGGTTTTCCTCCAGGGAGGAGTCTTCGAGGAGTCTGCCGAGTCTTGTCTTCAGGGCCTCGAATTTGTCCCGGGCCAGGCCTTCGGCCAGGGACTCCAGCTCCATGACCCAACGGCTCAAGCGCGAGACCCGGTCCTTGAGATCCCGGCAGAGGGCCTGGCCTTCCTGGATCCTGGTAAGATCCCAGTTTTGCAAAGCCTTTGCCAGTCCCTTCTTGAGAGTCCGGCTCAGCCGGTCGTCTTCAGGCAGGCCGGTTTCCTGCCAGAGACTGGAGATATTGAAAAAGCGGTTGTAATCGGGTTCGAATTCATGGCCTCCGGCCCGGGCGCTTTGCTCGAGCCGGCTGATCATGGACTCGGCCAGATTGCGGTTGAAAGAAAGGGGCATCGCCTCCGGGCTGGTGAATTCCAGGTGCAGTTCGATGTCCACCCGTCCCCTGGAGGCCCATTCCCGGACCTTTTTTTCCCAGTCCAGCTCATGGGATTTGACGACATTGGGCAGGCGCCAGCGAAGCCCCAGTTGTTTGCCGTTGACGCTTCTGATTTCCCAGGAATGCCTGAAGGAATCGGTTTCTGACTCATAGGAGCCGTATCCGGTCATGCTTTTGATCATAGAGCTTCCAGCTTCTCTTTGTAACGCTTGCGCATTTCGGTGAGGATTCTCTGGAGATCATCACCGGCATAATCCCGGAAGGTCCAGGGCAGGACCCGCCAGGCATTTTTCTGATAAATCAGGGTCAGATCGCCCCAGATGCCTTTGCCAAGATACACCCGGTGGGCAAAGTTCTTCCCTGAGGCCAGGACCAGCCGTTCCAGGGTGACGAACCCGGGGTCCAGGTTGAAGGTCCTCGTTTTGTCCGGCCTGGAAAAACGATGTTCCAACTCGTTGGTCAGGAGCTTGACCCGAACCAGATCATCCTGGGAAAAGAGCGGTTCAAAACCAAGGACCCGTCTGCTGATGGGCGGACCGAGTTCCTGATCATAATAGCTGGTTTCGGTGAAAGCAAGGGGATCGGAGACAAAATCCACCGCCCCCAGTTCCCGGGTCAAAGGTTCGAGCAGTTCCCGGCAAAAATCCTGACCTCTGCCGCAGAGGACAGAGAGCATGAGTTGAGCCGGGAATGGGATCTTGGGAGTGCTCATAATTGTTTCACTCATTTCAGAGCCGCTTGACCGCCAGGCCCTGTTTGACTCTTCGGATCGGCCTGACTGGAATCCTTTTCCCCTGACAATCGCTCGAGGGTTCAGGCTTGAAGAAACAGGTCGTGAAATACTCACTGACCCCCCGGGCCGGACTTGACTGCTCCAGCACGACCTCCAGGGCCGGCAGATCCAGCAGGGACTCAAGAAAAGAAATACGCTTCGAAGCCAAAAGAGAACGCAGTCTTGAAGAGCGTTCTTTCTTGACCGGATCGCCTAGGCCGTCGGAAAACTGTGCGGCCCTGGTCCCCGGCCTGGGAGAGTAAGGAAAGACATGGCCGTAAGAAAAGGGGAGCCTTTTACAGAGGGAAAGGGTCTCTTGGAATGCGGATTCCGTTTCTCCGGGAAAGCCTGTGAGAAAATCCGCACCCAGGCCGAATTTCGGCCAGATTGCGCCCAACCCTTGGACAAAGGCCTGGATTGTCTCCGGAGTGTAATGAGAGCGGCCCATGGATTGCAAGATCGTCTTGCTCCCGCTTTGAACGGAGATGTGCAGATGGGGACAGACCAGTTGCGTCCTGGAGAGGGCTTCAAGCCCTGTCTCGGTCAACAGGCCCGGATCCAGAGAACTCAACCGCAGCCGCAGCCTGTCTTTATACCTGGCCTTGAGTCTGTTGTCCAGCCAGAGGAGCATCTCCCAGAAATCCAGGTTCGAGTCGGGTCCGCTCCGGTACTGGCCCAGATTGATGCCGCTGATGACCAGCTCCTGGAATCCGGAATCCGCTATTCTGCAAGCTTCCCTGAGGATTTCTTCCGGGTTCCGGCTCCGGGCCGGACCCCTGGTCAGGGGGACGATGCAGAAGGTGCAGGCCTGGGAGCAGCCGTCCTGGACCTTGAGGACCGGCCTGGACCTTTGATAGGAGGTGATCCTGTACTCGGGGAATGCTTTCCCGGATCCGAAGGGCCGGCTTCTGAGACGTGTTTCCTGTCCGTCAGGCCCCGTCCTGGCGATATTGGATTTGGCTTCCTGGGGAACGATCGAATACACACCGGGCAGGTCCTGGATCTGATGGGCAAAACGTCCGGCTGCACAGCCGGTGACGATAATCCGGGCCTCCGGCCGGCTCCGGTTCATTTTCCTAACTGTCTTGCGCAGGTCCTGGACAGCCCTTTCGGTGACGGCGCAGCTGTTGATCAGGAAAATATCGGCCTGCTCCCAGCGGCTTGTTTCCGTCAGCCCCTGTCCCAGCCAGGATTCCCTGATAGACTGACTCTCATACTGATTGATCCGGCAGCCCTGGGTGAAGATGTGAAAGGTTTGCATCAGGCGATGATCCCTCCGCCCAGGAGCAGCCCGGACCGGGTGTAAAAGGCGGCGATCTGTCCCGGAGTCGCTGGTTTGCGCGGAGACAGGAAACAGACCTCGAGGCTTTGCTCGTCAAGGGGCTTGATGCCGGCCCGGTCGGCCTGCTG
>JAIPER010000226.1 GCA_021737115.1 Desulfohalobiaceae bacterium | reverse complement strand
CTTTCGTCCTCCCTGTCCCCTTCCTGAGGCCGAGCACGCAAAACCCCAGGCAGCCCATACCCGCCGACAGGGCAAAGACCGGGGCGTACCCGAGCAGGGTTAGGAGCCAGCCGCCGAGGAGCGGACCGATCATCTGCCCCAGGGCCGAGGTCAGAGAAATCAGGCCGAAACCCCTCTCCCGCAGGCCGGAATCTGCAAAAGCAGTGATATAGGTCTGGGTGCAGACGATGACCAATAAGAACCCGAGCCCCCCGAAGAGCTGGGCCGCCAGGAACAACCCAAGCGAAGCGGTGACTATCAGAAGCAGAGAGTGGATGATATTGGAGCAGACTCCGAAGAGGAGCATTCTCCTGACCCCGATGCGGTCGGTGATGCCGCCGATGGGAATGGCCAGGAGCATGGCCATGAAATTGAAACTGCCGATGATCAGGCCGATGGTCGACGGGCTGTAATCCAGTTCGTTGGCATAGAGGGGGATCAGGGGGAAGATCATCCCGTGGCGCAGGAAATGAAAAAAATAGAAACAGGCCAGGAGCCTGAGATCGAAAACCCGGGTTTCAGCCATGGAGCCGCAACCCTCCCGGGCCGGGTCCGCCCCGCAGGACAATGAAAAGAGATCCGCCGTCCACTGCAGAACAGGCTACAGCCTAGGTTTGGCGATGATCTCGTGGACTTTGAGCTCCAGGCACCTGTGGGAGTTGGCCGGGGTGACCACCAGGCCCGAGTCTGCCCCGGAGCCGGTCCCGCCGATAACCGCCGCCGCCTGATCCGTTCTGACCAGACCGGCATCTGCGGCCATGAGCGAGAGCTCGACCCCCACTTTGACCCCCTGCCCGAACATCCGCTCGGTGTTCTGCGGACCGGGCGAGGCAAAGGAAATGGTTTTCAAGACTTCTGCTTTATCCATGGATCGACTCCTTTGTTTGTATCCTTCCCTTTTCAAGGTGCGGTATGCACTTCGATGGAGACGTGGGCCAGGCTGAGATTGTTCGGGATGCGCGCCTTGTACTGGTTGACCGTCTTCGGATCCCGGGCGACTATGGAAAGCATGAGCGCGTACATGCTGGGTCCGATGGACCAGAGATGGATATCGGCCACCCGGCTGTCCCCGTCTTCCTGCACGCGATTCGTGATCGCTTCCCGGATCGATTCCGGGCCTTGCTTGTCCAGCAGAATGCCGCTGGTCATCCGCAGCAGCCCGAAAGCCCAGCGGGTGACCAGGCAGGCCCCGACGATGCCCATGGCCGGGTCCATCCAGATGAACCCGAAGTACTTCGCAAAGAGCAAAGCGATGATGGCCAGGATCGAGGTCAGGGCATCCGCGATGACGTGCAGATAGGCCGATTTCAGGTTAAGGTCGTGGTGGTGGGCTCTCTGCCCGGAATGACTGCCGTGATGTTCTTCTTGCCCGTGATGGTGCTCCCCCACCCCCAGGATCAGGACACTGAACCCATTTACGGCCAGTCCGATGACGGCTACGAGAATAGCCTGGTTGAAAACGATCTGAACCGGATGGAGAAAACGGTCTAAACTCTCCCAGACCATCAACAGGGCGAACAAAACCAGCATGATGGCGCTGGTGTACCCGCCCAGGGCGTTGACCTTGCCGGTGCCGAGGCTGTAATCCCGGTTCCGGGCGTGGCGCCAGGCATAGACATAGGCCAGGACATTAATGCTCAGGGCCGCCGCATGGGAGGCCATGTGCAGTCCGTCCGCCAAAAGGGCCATGGACCCGAAGAGAAGCCCGGTGACGATCTCGATGCACATCATCGTCCCGGTCAGGGCGATGACCATCAGGGTCCGCTTTTCCCCGGGGCGTTTGCGGTCCTGCCCGAAGGTGTGGCTGTGTTGCCAGAGATGGAGGTTGTTCTTGTGCATTGTCTCTATCCCAAAGCGGGCTTCGGGCCTGCTTCGCTCAAGGAATCAAACTCACGAACCTTTTAATATATTTTTATAGTAAAAAAGGGACTCACTTTTTGCTGTAAGTCCCTGATTTTTCCTGGAGCCGGCGATGAGATTTGAACTCACTACCTGCTGATTACGAATCAGCTGCTCTACCAACTGAGCTACGCCGGCTTAATGCTTAAATTTCAGTATTATCAAGGGCTGACGGGGATGTCAACTCTTTCTCAGACTGGTCGAAACTTGTTATTTTGGGTCTTTGCTCGCTTTTTGCGAACAGCTGCTCGCAAAGCCGAAAGAGTATCTCAGCCCGATAAGGCCAGGCCTCGAAATAATAGACAAGGAAATTTATGCGAAATGAGAATCAAAAACGCATTTACGCGTCTACGTTAAGATCATTGTATCCACTCCCTCCACAACCTCAAAATGCTTATCCCTGGTGAGCAGGGTGCCTCCGACACCAGCACTGGACGCAGCGATCCAAACATCATTAATAGGAATTTTGTTCCTTTTTATCTGGAGACTGAGATAAATGGAGGCGTATTTCCGAGCGATATCCTCATCGATTTTGATGATTTCTATCCCCAGGCGCTGAATCACCTCTTTGAGTTTGTTTTCGTTGAACCGTTGCCTGGTTCCTTTCATAAAGCCATAGACAAGTTCACCTATGACCACTGCCGGCATGAAAATCAAATCCCCATTTTCAGCGATGGTGTCCACCACTTCAGCAATGCCTTCGGCAAAATCGCAATAGATGTTAGTATCTAAAACGAGTTTCACTCCCAGTCTCCTTCATGAATCTCATTGAAGACCTCTACTGCATTCCTGAGTTCCTCGGCTTCTGCATGGGGCATCCAACCGGCAAGCTGTCGAATATTTTCTTGGCGGTTGCCGATCAAACCGATTTTTTCATAGACGGCTTCGAGTATAAAGGTACTCTTGCTTTTCCCTGCCTTTTCGGCGGCGCGGCGAATCAATTCCTCCTTGTCAGGGGCTATTCTCAAACTTATGGGCAGGAATATTTCTGAAAAGACATAACAAAAATCACGTCATTCAATTCACCGGATCATCCTGGAACTGCATCTGGTAGAGCTTTAGGTAGAGACCGCACCTGTCGAGCAGTTCCCTGTGGGTTCCTGAGTCGATGATCCTGCCCTTTTCCATGACCAGAATCCTGTCGGCGGAGTGAACCGTGGACAGCCTGTGGGCGATGACGATGCTGGTGCGCTTCTGCATCAGGTTCTCCAGTGCCCTTTGCACGGTCCGTTCCGACTCTGTATCCAGGGCGCTGGTGGCCTCATCCAGGATTAAAAGTGGCGGGTTCTTGAGCAGGGCCCTGGCGATGGTCAAGCGTTGCTTCTCCCCTCCGGAGAGCTTGACCCCCCTCTCCCCGATCACGGTCTCGAATCCGTTTGGCAGTTGACGAATAAAGTCCAGGGCATAGGCCACTCGGCAGATCTCTTCCAGTTCAACCTGGTCCACCTCCCCCAGGCCATAGGTAATATTGTCCCTGATGCTGGTGTTAAAGAGGATGGTCTCCTGGGAGACGATCCCTATATTCCGCCGCAGGCTCTCCAGGGTATAGGCCTCCAGGGGCGTGTCGTTCAAGCTGATTTGTCCTTGCCCGTACGGGTAGAACCGGGGAATCAGGTTGACCAGGGTGGTCTTGCCGGCCCCGCTCGGTCCGACCATGGCCACCCTTTCTCCACTGTGTATGGTCAGGTTGATGTCTCTAAGGGCGTATTCACTGCTGCCCTGGTACCAGTGGCTGACCTGGTCGAAACAGAGCTCCTTGAATACCGGTGCAAATTCCTTTTCTCCCTGCTCTTCCTCCTTAATCTCCTCGGAATCCATGATGTCAAAGACCCGCTCCGCCCCGGCCAGAGCCCTTTGCAGAATCATATTCGATTTGCTGATCCGTTTGAAGGGTTCATAGAGCATCATCATGGCCGTCAAAAAGGAAAAGAAGGTTCCGGGTGTGGAATTTCCCTGGATGACCTGCAGGCCGCCGTAGAAAATGACCAGGCCCATGCCGATGGCTCCGATAAATTCCATGACCGGGGAGGACATGGCATTGTAGAACATGCCCTTGACGGCGATGCGCACCAGTTTGCCGTTCTGGACCTGGAATCTCTTTTCTTCGCTCTTCTCCGTGGAAAAGGCCTTGACCACCTTGATGCTGCTGAATATCTCCTGAAGGATCGTGGAGATATCCGCGATTTTCTCCTGGTTGCGCCTGGCCAGCTTGCGCAGCTTGCGCCCGAAATAGACCACGGGCCCCAGGGCCAGGGGCAGAACGATCAGGGCCCAGCAGGAGAGGTAAGGGTCCCGGTAGAAGGCCACAAAGATCAGGGCCAGCATGGTCAGGACATGCCGAAAGAGCATGACGATTTCAGGGATGCTGTTTCTGATCAGATTGACGTCGTTGACGATCCGGGACATGAGCATCCCGACCTGGCTTTGTTCGAAAAAGGCCATGGGCAGCCGGAGTATCTTGGCGTAGAGCTCGTTGCGCAGCCTCTCCAGGACCTTGAGGGCGCAGAACTGCATGTGATAGGTCTGCATGACCCGGAAGAACCCCTTCAAAGCAAAGACCAGGATCACCAGCAGGGGTATGGTCTTCAAGGCCTGTTCGTCCTTGTTGATAAAGATTTCATCCAGAGCCGGCTTGACCAGAAAGGCCGAATAGGCGGTGCACAGGGCCACAATCCCCATGGCCAGGACTGAAAGGACAATCCGCAGCCGATAGGGCCGAAAATAAGCCATCATCCGCTGCATAAAATAGAGGGAATGGCGGATGTTCTCTTTGGAAAAGGTGGCGAAAAAACCCATATACTGCCCCTGCTTATCGTTTTGCCAAATCAGTCGTTGCAATAAAATACGATTAAGGCTGCTGCTCTTTCTGACTTAAATTTGTTTCATTTATATCCAGAATTTCTTCGGGCCGGTCTTTCCGGCCCGAAGAAATTCTGGATCCAGGCAGCCGCTGCCGGCAGGTCTCTGGCCAGAAGATCAGGGCCCGCGCCTTTCCTGTTCAGTTCAAGAAACCGGGAGCCGTCCGGTATATCCGGACAGACGAGACTCTTGGCCGTGCTTCGGCCGTATCCGGTGAGCACCAGGATGAGAACCCGCAGGCCGGCTCTGGCCCCGAACTCCAGATCCTCCGGCTTGTCTCCGATCATGAGGCTCGTCTCAGGGCTCAGACCATGGTCTTGGACCAGCTCCTGCCACATCAAGGTCCCTGGTTTCCGGCAGGTACACCCGGCTAAAGGAGAGTGCGGACAAAATTTCCGATCATGAAAGAATACCCCGTAGTCGGCCAGGAGGTTTTCCAGGCGGGCCTGGACCAGGTCATAGTCCTCGAATGTAAACATCCCCCTGCCGATGCCTGACTGGTTCGTCACCATAAAGAGCCTGCAGCCCTTATCCTGAAGCGACTTAAGGGCCTGACCCACCCCCGGCAGGAACTCCACCTCCTCCGGGCGGCAGAGGTACTCTTTTTCCTTGAGCACGGTTCCGTCCCGGTCAAGCAGGATATCCAGCATGGCCTGTCCTCCTGTGCAATTTTTTTTCCAGAAGCCTACCCCAAGCAGCGGTCAATGTTAACGGGTTCTTTGTGTTATATTTTTTTTAAAATAACGCCGATCTTCGAAAAAAAATGATGGCAAACGGTCATGAAATAGGGCTTTTTCCCGTCACGAGTCAAGAACAGTTTTTCCTGGAAAATAATATATTTTTTTGCCATAATGCGTCTTCCGCAGTAACTCTAATTTAATTTGTGTCTGAACGAAAACGGTGATTGGACCTAAACTTGCCCGGATACGAGGAACAATAAATTTTGAAACCGCAGTTTATTCTAATACATGAGGATTTCAAAATCTTGAAGTGACGAAGTATATGCGTGAATTTACGTCCAAGCACTAATTTGAACTTAGAGAATCCAAGAGGTTTGGGATGACCAGCAACAATTCCTCAGAAAAAATCGTCCGGCATGCTCTGACATTCGACGATGTCCTCCTCTTGCCGGGATACTCCGAGGTCCTGCCGGACTCTGTGGACGTCAAGGCCAGACTGACTTCGAACATCACCTTGAACATCCCTTTTTTAAGCGCAGCCATGGACACGGTCACCGAGTCCAGAATGGCCATTTCCATGGCCCGGGCCGGCGGTTTGGGCGTGATCCACAAAAACATGAGCATCGAACGTCAAAGCCTGGAAGTCGAAAAGGTCAAAAAATCGGAAAGCGGCATGATTGTCGACCCGATAAGCATCGATCCGGACTGGACCGTAGGCCAGGCCCTGAAGGTTATGTCCGAATACCGGATATCCGGTTTGCCGGTTGTCAAGGGGGACCAATTGGTCG
>JAIPER010000225.1 GCA_021737115.1 Desulfohalobiaceae bacterium | reverse complement strand
GCCAGGCTGAAGAAGATCTTTGCCGTCTATCAGGCCATCGACCACTCATGCCAGATCTTTGCCAAACAGACCGCTGCCGGGCTTGGGCCTGAAACCTTGCGCGAGGTGATCGCTCTAAGCTCCAGTATCCCGGAGGTCACCTGGGAAGAGCTTCTGGGCATGCGGCGGGAGGTCAGGAAAGTCTGGTCCGGGGTTTGCGAAGGAAGTGAAATCGACCTATAGTTTATTGTTGCCTCGAGAAAAAATACACCCTGGGTGACAAGACCCTGATAAAACAACAAGAAAAAAGAATGTGTCCACGAATGCTCACGAATGGGCACGAATGTAGAAAGAGATTTTCCAGCCTGCTGATCGCAGGCAGGAAGGCTTCATCCCGCTGTCGCGGGGCAAGAGCTTCACCGCAGGTGATTAACCTTTCTTCAGGCCGATCAGGCCTGTAGAAATTTGTGAAAATTCGTGGAGATTAGTGGATAAAAAATTTTCTGCCGTAATTATATACTGATCCAATATAGCTTTTTATGATATTTGGGCCAGGAACCTTGGGGTCGCCAGTCTTTGTTGTAAAAACCAAAATTGGATCAGTATTTGATGGACAAGTGAGGTTGCCATGTGTCGTTTGTTTGCCTTGACCAGCAATGAGCCCCGATCCCCCATGCTGGCCATCCAGGCCATGGATGCCATGCGCGAAGGACATGACGGTTCCGGCGTCGGTCTGTTCCTGACAGACCTGGGAGGCCCCTTTGAGTATTTCAAGGACGCCCCGATCCTGTCCGGAATCTTTACCAGATCCGGACTGCGTCGCCTGGATGAGTACATGATGGGCATCGGCTTCAAGACCAAATATCGTTTGAGCCTGAAGGTCTCCAAGAAGCCGCCTCCGGGCATTCCCAAAAGAGACAACTACCTGGTCCGGGCCTACGATTATCCGGATGATTGGGAGGGGATGGCCCAGGAGGAAATCGAGTCCCAACTAACCCTGATCAGGCTGAAGCTCAGGGAAATGGGCGAGGAAAAAGAGGACATGATCGTCTTCAGCTTCTGGCCGGATGTGATCATGTTAAAGGAGATCGGAGACCCTCTGGCTGTGGCCGAGCACATCCACCTGGACCATGAGGAATTGAAAGCCAGGGTGATCATGGCCCAGGGACGCCAGAACACCAATTACGCCATCAATCTCTACGCCTGTCACCCGTTCTTTCTGCAGGGGATGGCCAGCATGACCAACGGGGAGAACACAGCCTTTATCCCTATCAAGGAGTTCCTCGGTTCGCGGGGTTTTTCGGGTTACAGCGGCTACCAGTCGGATTCCGAGGTCTTTACCCACATCCTGCATTATCTGTTTTACTCCCTGGGTTTGGGCATCGAGTCCTACAAGCACGTCATCACCCCCTTGCAGGAGGCCGGTCTGAAAAAGCATCCCAGCGGTCCTTTTTTACGCCAGTTGAAGCAGACCTGCCGCAGGCTGATCATCGACGGACCGAACTGTGTTATCGGCTGTCTCCCGGATAAGAGCCTGTTCATGGTCCAGGACCAGAAGAAACTGCGTCCGGGCGTTGTGGGAGGAAGCAAAGGAATCTTTGGACTCTCTTCGGAAGTCTGCGGACTGGATGCGGTCCTGCCGAAGAAAGACAACAGCAGGTATTTCCAGCCCATGCACCTGGATACCGCGATCATCGGCCGTGATCGTCAGGAGGTGAAGATATGTTCGCAAATGGAACGATTGCCCCTTCCCAATTAAGCGTCAAGGACCTGCCCTGGCAGATTGTCTGGGACAAAGAAAAATGCACGCTCTGCGGCCGCTGTGCCGCGGTCTGTCCGGTCAGGGCTCTTGAGCCGGGGGTATTCCGGAAGCGGGCCGTGCAGAACAGCTTCGGCCTGAAAGAGACTCCGGTCAACGAGTACTCCCTGTTCTACGGGATCAGGCAGCAGACAGACCCGGCACGGACCTGCATCGGCTGCGCCATGTGCGCCCTGGTCTGTCCTAACGAGGCCATCTCCCCCTTTCACAGTGATGAACCGGATAAGCTGCGCTTTCATGTCAATATCGGAGGTCAACCCAGGAGAAGAGGGGGCAGACGCAACGCGCCCCAGGGCATCCTGGACCGGATCAAATTCACCAGGATTTCCATGCTTACCGATCCGGCCCTGGATGCGGGGCGGCACGAGTTCGAATTCAGGACCCTGCTCGGCCGGGTCCTGCCCCCGGAAGAGAACTTGCGGATGCAGCGGGAAAACGGTTGGATGCCTCCGGTACGGGAGATCTATCCGCTTATCATCGGAAGCATGTCCTTCGGGGCCCTGTCGCCGACCATGTGGGAAGGGTTGCTCATGGGGGTGGCCTACCTGAATGAGGAACTGGGCCTGCCCGTCAGGATGTGCACCGGCGAGGGCGGCTGTCCTCCCCGGCTGCTGCGGTCTCGATTTCTCAAATATGTGATCCTGCAGATCGCCAGCGGATATTTCGGCTGGGACGAAATCCTGCACGCCCTGCCCGAGATGAAAGAAGACCCCTGCGCCGTGGAGATCAAGTACGGCCAGGGGGCAAAGCCCGGTGACGGGGGACTTTTGATGTGGTACAAGGTCAACAGGCTCATCGCGGCCATCAGAGGAGTGCCCCAGGGGGTGAACCTGCCGAGCCCTCCCACCCATCAGACCAAATATTCCATAGAAGAGGCCGTGGCCAAAATGGTGCAGTCCATGTACATGGCCTGGGGGTTCAGGGTCCCGGTCTACCCGAAGATTTCCGGAACTTCCACTGCCCTGGCCGTCTTGAACAACCTGACCAGGAACCCCTATGCCGGGGGATTGTCCATAGACGGCGAGGACGGCGGGACAGGGGCTGCCTATAACGTGTCCATGGATCATATGGGGCATCCCATCGCCTCCAATATCCGGGACTGCTATCTGAACCTGGTCAAACTGGGCAAACAGAATGAAGTGCCCCTTTTCGCGGGCGGCGGGATCGGCAAGCGGGGCAATCTGGCGGCCAACGCGGCCGCCCTGATCATGCTCGGAGCCAGCGGGGTCCAGATCGGCAAGTACATGATGCAGGCCGGGGCCGGCTGTCTGGGATCGGAAACGGACCGCTGCAATGTCTGCAATATCGGGGTCTGTCCCAAGGGGATCACCTCCCAGGACCCCCGCGTCTACCGCCGTCTGGATCCGGAAAAAGTGGCCGAACGGGTCGTGGATGTCTTCCTCTCCTTTGATACGGAACTCAAGAAGATCATGGCCCCCCTGGGACGTTCCACTTCCCTGCCCATCGGCATGTCCGACGGTCTGGGCATAGACGATTACCGCGTGGCCGAACGCTTGCAGATCAAGTACGTTGTCTAATTCTGCCTTTCACGCGATGCGTGAAAGGCAGAATTAGACATATAACATTTTAAGAAGGGCAGTTGGATCAGTATGCAGAATGCAAGTCAGGTGGTCCGAATAGCGGGCCAGGAGAACGGCAGGCGTCTGGAAACCAGGGTCCTGGAGGAGAAGATTCAGGAGGCCGTGGCCCGGGGATATCGCAAACTCGAAGTCCAGGCCCTGGGCCAGCACGGAATAGGGGGCCGGTTGTGGACGGCCGGAGAGGATCCGGTCAGTATCGTGGTCAAAGGCCCGTCGGGTCAGCGTCTCGGTTCCATGGGCTTTGCCAATACCGTCATCGAAGCCATGGGCAATGCCTCGGAAGATGTGGGCTGGCTAAATGCAGGCGCGGAAATTGTCGTCCATGGACATGCCGGAAACGGTGTGGCCAATGCCATGGCCCAGGGCCGGATTTCCATTGCCGGAAATATCGGGGCCAGGGGCATGACCATGACCAAGCACAATCCCCGTTTCGGTCCCCCTGAGATGTGGGTCCTGGGGTCCGCGGGGGACTATTTTGCCGAGTTCATGGCCGGCGGCACGGCCGTGGTCTGTGGCCATGAGGCGCAGAATCTGGAGAGTATTCTTGGCTACAGGGCCTGCGTGGGGATGGTTGGCGGACGGATTTTCGTAAGGGGCAATCCGACCGGTTTCAGCCAGACGGACTCCAAGCAGATGGTGCTGCTGGATGAGGACTGGGCCTGGTTGCTGAAGAACCTGGAACTGTTTCTGGAACGCATCAACGAACCGGAACTCTTGTCCAGGCTGTCTATCCGGGAGGACTGGCACCTGTTGGTCTCCAGGACCCCCCAGGAGAAAAAGCGGGTTCCCATGCGGAACCTTTGGGATTTTCAAGAAAAAATATGGGAGAAAGAACTCGGCTCCGGGGGGCTGATCGGAGACCTGGCGGATTTTGACCGGAGTCAGGTGCCTCTGATTGTCAGCGGCGAGCTGAGGCGATTCGTGCCTCTCTGGGAAAACAGGAAATATCTGCCCCCCTGCGAAGCCGGATGTCCTACCGGCATTCCAGTCCATGAACGCTGGAGGCTGATCAGGGAAGGAAGGATCGACGAGGCTCTCGACCTGGCTTTGGAATACACGCCACTCCCGGCCACGGTCTGTGGTCATCTCTGTCCCAATATATGCATGCAGAGCTGCACCAGACAGTCCCAAGAGATCGCCGGACTGGATGTCTCTTTGTTGGGACAGGCCAGCCTGCGGGCAAAGCTTCCTGCAGTACCTGAGATTTCCGGGAAACGGATCGGGGTGATCGGAGGCGGGCCGGCAGGATTGTCAGTGGCCTGGCAGTTGCGCTTGAAAGGGCATGAAACGGTGATCTATGACCGGCAAGAGGTGCTGGGCGGGAAAATCAGCTCGGTGATCCCCGAAAGCAGGATACCGGCGGAGGTCCTTAAGGCCGAGCTGGAGAGAATCCGCACGGTGCTTCCCCATGTCACCCTGGGCCGGGAATTGACCCGGGAGGATTTGACCAGGCTGAAGGAGGAGTACGATTTTCTGGTGCTGGCGACCGGAGCCCAGGCGGCCAGAGTCCTGCCTGTTCCTGGAAAAGAGCGGCTTGTCCCGGCCCTGGAATTCTTGAAAAAAAGCAGGCAGGACACCTTCGAGCCGGGCAGGAAGGTGGTCATCATCGGGGCCGGGAACGTAGGCTGCGATGCGGCTGCCGAGGCCCACAGACTCGGTTCAGAGGAGATCACCCTGATCGACATTCAGGAACCGGCCTCCTTCGGCAAGGAACGGGAAGCAGCGGAAGCAGTGGGGGCCCGGTTCAGATGGCCGGTCTTTACCAAAGAGATCACCGAAGAGGGGGTGGTCCTGACCACAGGTGAACTCCTGCCCGCGGATCTCGTGCTGGTCTCGGTCGGAGACCAGCCCGAGGCGGATTTTTTCCCCAAGAGCATCAAGGCGGACCGCGGATACGTCTCTGTTGATCAGGATTTTCGGACCACCGACAAAAAGTTTTTCGCCATCGGCGATGCGGTTCGCCCCGGACTGTTGACCGAGTCCATAGCCGCGGGACTCAAGGTGGCTGAGGTCATTGATAGTTTGGGAAAACCAGGGGCACAGAGGCAGGAGATTCGACCGACCATGGATAAAAGCAGGATCAAGCTGGAGTACTTCGATCCCCGTGTCCTTGGATTCGAAACCTTGGAGGAGTGCGCCGGGGAGTGTGCCTCCTGCGGCAGTTGCCGGGACTGCGGGACCTGCATCGCGGTCTGTCCTCAATCCGCAATCTCCAGGGTAAAACAGGGCACCGGCTTTGAACTGATCGTCGATTCCGATCGCTGCATCGGCTGCGGGTTCTGCGCCGGGATCTGCCCCTGCGGTGTCTGGAACCTGGTCGAGAACGAGCCGCTTTCTAATTATTAATTATTAATTATTAATTGTTAATTGTTAATGAAAAGAAGATGTTGTGATTAGTCTCAGTTATGTCTCCAACTATGGTTTCAACCTCTTGGTCTGGTTCGAGCCTCATAAGACCATGGAATCTGCAATTCTTAGGGAGAAGAGGATAAAGAAATAGAAGCGAGTCTGGAAACTGCGAATGATTGAAAGTGGTAACCCCGCTTGGAAGGATTTATATCATAGCATCGTCTGACTGGGTTCCGGCCTCCGCCGGAATGACGGACAAGAGAATTAGGCATCTGAAGAACTGGATCACCAAGAAGTGCAAGGATCATTAATAATTAATCATTAGCAATTGACAATTAACAATTATCCAGGAGCTTCTTGGCGGTTTGCAGGGCAAGGGCCAGGCTCGTGGTCCTGGCCAGCCCGGTATTGACCAGATCATACCCTGTCCCGTGATCCACCGAGGTCCTGACAAAGGGCAGTCCCAGGGTGATGTTCACTGCCTGGTGGAAGTACAGGACCTTGAGAGGGGCCAGGCCCTGGTCGTGATACAT
>JAIPER010000224.1 GCA_021737115.1 Desulfohalobiaceae bacterium | reverse complement strand
CCCCTGAGATCACCTATATCCCCGACCGCATGGGCAGCCTGGCCCGCCAGCTGACCGCAAAGGCCGGGGGGCTGGCCGACGTCTCGGCCGCCCTGATCCAGGCCCTCTTCGATCAGGGGGCCGACGTCCATCTGGCCATACCGGATTATCGCTCCATTTTTCAGAATCAGCTGGCCCCTTTTTTGAAAAGAGAGCTGAATTACCTGCGGCAGGTGATGCCGGATGACAGGGTCCACCTGGCCCAGGACCGGGCCTTTTACTACTTGAACCGGGTCTATTCCTATTCCGGGGGAGAAAACCTGAAGCTGGCCATCACCTTTCAGCGAGAGGTCATCAACAATATCCTGCCCTGGGTCAGGCCGGACCTCATCCACTGCAACGACTGGATGACCGGACTCATCCCGGCCATGGCCCGCCAGCTGGAAATACCCTGTCTGTTCACCATCCACAACATCCACACGGTCAAGGCCCTGCTCAGCCAGATCGAAGACCGGGGGATCGATGCCGCCTACTTCTGGCACCACCTGTTCTACACCGAGCTGTCTCCGGAATACGAACAGGCCCGGGATACCGCCCCGGTAGATTTTCTGGTCAGTGGGGTCTTTGCGGCCCACTTCGTAAACACGGTCAGCCCGACCTTCCTGCAGGAGATCGTCGAGGGCAGGCACCCGTTTATTGATGACAACCTGCGCCGGGAACTGACAAACAAAGCAGAGGCCGAGTGTGCTTTCGGCATACTCAACGCCCCGGACCCCGCTTTTGATCCGGAAAACGACAGTAACCTCGTCCAACGCTTCGGGCCCGATAACCATGTGCAGGGGAAAAAGGCCAACAAACAGTACTGCCAGCAGATCCTCGGCCTGATCGAAAACGAGGCCGCTCCCCTGTTCTTCTGGCCTTCCCGCCTGGACCCGGTCCAAAAGGGATGTCAGCTGCTCAGCCACGTCCTGTACCGCATCATCTCCACCTGGTGGGAGAGACAGCTGCAGATCGTGTTCGTGGCCGGCGGGGATTATCAGAACATATTCAAAGACATCGTCTCCTTTCATGGCTTTGAAAAACGGGTGGCGGTCTGTGACTTTGAAGAACGTCTGGAACACCTCGGCTATGCAGCTTCCGATTTCATCCTCATGCCCTCAAAGTTCGAACCCTGCGGTCTGCCCCAGATGATAGCCCCGCTTTACGGCTCTCTGCCGGTGGCCTTCGATACCGGCGGAATCCACGACACCATCGCCGACCTCGATCTGGATGCCGAAACCGGAAACGGCTTTCTCTTCGATTTTTTCGACAGCGAGGCCCTTTTCTGGGCCGTAACCAGGGCCGTGCACTTCTTTGAGCAACCCGAGGCGGTCAAGGCCAGACATCGCGGCAGGATAATGAGGCAGAGCAGGAAGCGCTTCAACCACTCGGTCACGGCAAGCCAATACATCGACCTCTACGAGAAGATGCTGAAAAGGCCCCTGATCAACAAGAAGCCGATCTGATATCCGGTTTTCGCCAGGTCCGCCGGACCGGGCGAAAACCGGATGCAGGGAAAATGGTTAGAAATAAACAGCAATACGAAAGGTCCCTGCGGTTGGTATCAGACCCCCTGATCCTGCATGGCCTGGGCCACCCGCTGAAAAGCCGAAATATTGGCGCCCAGGTAATAGTTGTCCGGTTCGCCGAACTCAAGCGCCGTCTCTCTGCACTGCGTGTGGATGTTCTGCATAGTCTTCTGCAGACGCTGATCCACTTCTTCCGCAGTCCAGTTCAAGAGCATCCTGTTCTGGGCCATTTCAAGGCAGGAAACAGCCACGCCACCGGCATTGGCGGCTTTGCCCGGAGCAAAGGGCACCTTTTCCTCTTTCAGGATATCGAAGGCCTCGGCTGAAACCGGCATGTCGGCGCCTTCACAGACGAGCCGGATGTTGTTCCCGGCAAGATGTACGGCATCAGCCGCATTGACCTCGTTCTCCATGGCACAGGGAAAAGCGCAGTCCGCCGGCCTGGCCCAGAGCGGATTGTATCCGTCGGCGTTGTCGGCCTCGGTGTATTCGGCTTCCGAATACTTTTCCACATAGTCCGCGATCCGACCGCGCCGGATGTGCTTCAGCCGTCTGACAAAGGCCAGTTTGTCCAGGTCTATCCCCTCGGGATCGAAGATATGCCCCCCGGAATCAGACAGGGTCAGGACCCGCCCCCCGAGCTGGGCGATCTTCTCCGCTGCTGCCAGGGCCACATTCCCCGATCCGGAGATCAAACACCTCTTGCCTTCCAGGGAATCGCCCCGCGCGGCCAGCATCTCCGCCGTAAAATAAGCCACGCCGTACCCCGTGGCCTGCATGCGAATCTGGCTGCCGCCCCAGCCCAGCCCCTTACCGGTTATGACCCCGGAGAATTCGTTCTGCTGTTTTTTATAGGCCCCGAAGAGAAAGCCGATCTCCCGCAGACCCACCCCGAGTCCGCCTTCGGGTACATCTATATCCGGCCCGATATGACGGGCCAGTTCCGACATGAAACTCTGGCAGAAGCGCATGACTTCGTCGTCGGATTTGCCTTTGGGATCGAAATCAGAACCGCCTCTGGCCCCGCCGAGGGGCATTGTAGTCAGGCTGTTGGTGAAGACCTGTTCAAAGGCCAGCAGCTTGAAGGTGCTCAATCCGGCATCGGGATGAAAGCGCAAGCCCCCCTTGTACGGACCGACCGCGCTGTTCATCTCCACGCGGTAGCCCCTGTTGACCTGGACCTGTCCCTGATCGTCCATCCAGGGGACCTGGTAGATGATGGTCCTCTCCGGCTCTACCAGGCGCTGCAGGATGGCGTACCGGTCAAACTCCGGAGGTTGATCCAGAACCGGCTCTACTGACCGCAAAAATCTGGTCACACTGTGATGAAATTCCTTTTCCCCCGGATCCTTATGTTCGAGTTTCCGGATAAATTCACGCATCGTCTCCCTCCTTTATCCAGTTTGCCCCTCGGGCCAAAAGCCCCGAGGGACAAACTGGATAATAAATATATGTTCCTCAACCCCAATGCAGAGCTCTGTGCCGTTTTCTAAAATTTGGAACATTATTTGGACAAATGTTTTTTTTGCATAAATTCGAAGCACGAAATTCGAAATCCGAAACAAGCACGAAATTCAAATTTTCTAATGTCATAAACAAAACAAATAACTAATCGTAAATAAAATAAAATGGTTAAATTTTGATCACCTCTTACGTTTTGAATTTTGAATTTTTAACATTCGAATTTGTTTCGAATTTCGTGCTTCGAATTTCGATATTATGTCCAATTTTGAAGTCAAATCAATCATTTCAAGCAGTTAACTCTCATAATTAGTACAGGTGTACGAAGTCTTAACTGTTGATCCCTGATATACTGATCCAATTTTGGTTTTTACAACAAAGACTGGAGACCCCAAGCCTCCAGGCCCAAATTTCACAAAAAACTAAGTTGGATTAATATACCTTCTTGCCTCCTCGATCTCCTGCCTCTATAGGCTTTAAGAAAAAGTTTTTGGATTTATGCCAGATAACAGCTCTTATTCTTTGTCTTAACAATCGAAAATCGAAAATCCAAAATCTAAAATCTAAAATTCTATAACCTTTCACCTCTTTCAGGCATCGATGATTTCGAGGGCCTCGTCGCGGTAGGCGTCCATGACATAGGACAGACCGGTGATTTTTGCGCATTCCTCGGTCAAGGCACAGACATCGCTGCGGCTGATGTACTGGAGCTCCCAGCTTCTGGAACCGGCCATGAGCTGCTGCAGTCCTACACGCAGCTTATCGACAACATTGTAGATGCCGACCGCTCCCAGTGGGATTTCCTGGACCGCGGTTCCGTATTTTTCTTTCATGTACTCATAGTTCATGAATATTTCCTCTTTACTGAACCCGAACTTGGAAACCGTGGGCGGCAGACCCCCGTCTTTCTCCTGGAGCCACCTTTCGGCATTCTTCCCGACCATGCCCGGAATCATCAAGCCCCTTCCCATGCAGACAGCCTTGCAAAAAGGCGACCCCAGAGCCAGGGCCTTAAAGACATGATCTTCAGAGGAAAAACCGCCGGCAAAGGCGATATCCGGTACCGGCCGACCCTTTTGGGCCAAGCGCTGACAGAGTTCATAGGCCATGGAATGCAGATAGACCGCCGGTATTCCCCACTCGTTCATCATCCGCCAGGGACTCATGCCGGTGCCTCCCGGGGCTCCGTCGATGGTCAGGAGGTCGATGCCGGCATCGCTTGACCAGCGGATGGCCATGGCCAGTTCCCGCATGGGATAGGCCCCGGTCTTCAGGGTGACCCGTTTGGCTCCCAGATCACGCAGTCGCTGGACCTCTTTCATGAAATCTTCCTGGTCGATGAAACCGAGACGGGAATGACGCTCGAACTGCTTGAGGGGTCCTGCCTTGAAAGAAGCCTGATTGGCTGGATCATCCGGGTCCGGGGTGACGATGTAGCCCCTGCTCTTGAGTTCCAGGGCCCGGCTGAGGGAATTGACCTTGATCTCGCCGCCGATGGATTTGGCTCCCTGTCCCCACTTCAGCTCGATGGTCTCCACACCCAGCTTTTCGATGACATATTCCGCCACCCCGTTGCGGGCGTCTTCCACGTTCAACTGGACCAGGATATCCCCGTAGCCTTCGTGGAATTTCCTGTAAAGCTCCACCCGTTTGTCCATCTCCGGGGATTTCCTGACCAGCCCCTTTGAGTTGAATTCCAGTTCCGGGTCTATGCCGCAGACGTTCTCCCCGCAGACAAGGCTGATGCCGCTGATGGCCGCACCCACGGCAAAATGCTCCCAGTTTTTCTGAGCGATGTCGGTACTGCCCAGGGCTCCGGTAAAAACCGGAACCTTCATCCAGACCGGATCATTTCCGCCAAAACTGGTCTCGGTGTTTACCTCCGGAAAAGTGGCCTGGTCCGGGTCTGGAGCGACCCCTTTGGCCCCCATGGCGTATCCCATGATATTGATATGGGAATAATCCACCGGATAATCCTTATCCGCACCCGCGGTCATACTCCCGAAGGGTTCGGGATAGAGCAGTTCCCTGCCCCGGAAGGTGGCTTTAAACATGTCACAGTTTCCCCTGCATCCATCCAGACAGCGGCTGCAGATCCCTGATTGCGGCGAGACATCCCGGGACCGGTTTTTGGTTTGCAGGGCTTCATCGGCATTGGAAGTTGAGAAATGCATACTCTTCTCCTTGATGTTTTATGCTTCTGTACTTACATTCTTTTCTTGATTCCCCGTTTAATCCTTGACAGAATAGCACAGGTCATTCAAATAAGAAAATCAGCCCGTCGCTGTTCACGGTAACATCAACCATCAGCAACACTCAAAGGTTTTTTTACATGAATTATTCCGCAAACTTTGATGAAAAGAGCCTGTCCGCCATCTTCCCCCCTGAGAGGACCAGGGATTTTTTCGAAGCCCTTTTCGGAGACGACGCCGAAGGCTCATTTGACATCCGGCTTTCGTTTAAAGACCAGCTCGAAGATCAGCTGCACTTCGATTTCGAGCTCCATGAGCGCCAGGGCAAGTGCCTGGCCTGCAACCTGACCTACGGCCTGCCCCAGGTCTTTTCCCGGCATCCGGTCATCGATGTCAAGGGAATCGTCAGCCAAATCGAGGCCCGCCTCCCTGATGCCGCCTGCGTTGACTGGAAACTGGGCAGGACTCGCGAAGAATCACCACGGCTCCACTGCATCCCCCTGATCATCACCCTAGAGCCGAACAGGGGATGAAATCTCGGTTATGACGCCAGCAACCTATACTCAAGGAGATCGATCATGGAAATCAAAAAAGAGGATATCGCGGCCAAGCTCAAAACCATCTATCCCGAAATCAATCAGTTCGGCCTGGATATGCAGCTTGCCTTTGATACGGAGACAAATGCCTGGATCGCCACCTTCCACACCGGAGAACACGAACTCTCCACCCATCTGGAACAGGCGGACGTGGAAAACTGCCTCCTGGGTAAAGAATGCATCCATCTGGGACACCAGTTGGGGCGTTTCATCCGCAATTTCTGCGAAGGGGGCGGGGCCTGCTCTCTGGGTCAGAGCTAACCCCCGGCAATCACAATCCAGTCCGTTTCCCGGCCGGCCGTTTTAAGAGATCAGGAGCCTTTGACCAGGCCGCGGCCCGGCCTGGAACCGTTGTACTGGCGGGAACATGGACAAGATTCGACCTTCGATCCGCGGACAGATGCGGGTGGGAGAAGGCGATTTTTTTGACCAGGAGTCCCTTCTCCAGTCCCTGGAAGGCATTGACGTGGCCTATTACCTCTTAGGGGGCACGAGGCCTGGCCGGGACCCT
>JAIPER010000223.1 GCA_021737115.1 Desulfohalobiaceae bacterium | reverse complement strand
AACAGGCACTGCACCACGGCGACACTAAAGCAACAAGAGGTCTATTCAGCTCTGGGTATAAGCAGCATTCCCTTAAAGCAACGAAAGGTAGCGCCGCCACAAAAGTAGTGACCATAAATTTATAAAATTTTTTCCAAGTAGTTGTTATTATGGAAAATTTTAACTCAACCCTGTGAAGATGGGTTAACATGTCAGCTTTGCCAGAGGTAAAGCTGACATTCAAGTTTTACCCTTCTTCAGACGTCCCTGGAGGACGCGCCTGGAGATGCCCAGATACTGGGCGGTCTTGGTCTGGTTACCCTGGTGCTTCTCCAAAGCCTGCTTGATAATGGCCTGAATATGGCCTTCGAGGTCCAGACCTGACTCCGGGAGGTTATAGGAGTCACGCCCGAGCACAGACGGCCCGCTGTGTGCCGCTGGTGTCGGGTCCTCTTCGTCAAGATACAACAGATCCTGCACCCCGACCGTATCCAGCGGCTTGAGCAGGGCCAGTCGCTCCATCATGTTTTTCAACTGCCGGACGTTTCCCGGCCAGGGGTGTTGACGCAGAAAGGTTTTCGCCTCTGGCCGGAAGCTTCCGAAGTCCTTTCCCTGCCTGGACGCCGCCCTGCCCACGTAGTATAGGGCCAGGGGGAGGATGCCCTCCTGGCGTTGCCGCAATGACGGAACGACAATCTTGCCGGTATTGATTCGGTAATACAAATCGGTTCGGAACCTGCCTTCCCGAACCTCCCGGGCCAAGTCTTTGCTGGTAGCGCTGATAATGCGTACGTCCACGGGCAGTTCCTTGCTGCCGCCGACCCGGTAGAATTTCTTTTCCTCCAGTGCCCGGAGTAGTTTCACCTGAAGGTCAAGAGGCATTTCACCGACTTCATCCAGAAACAGGGTTCCCCTGTGGGCCATTTCCAGCTTGCCTTTGCGGCCGTCAGGGGCGGCTCCGGTAAAGGCCCCGCCGCTATATCCGAAAAACTCGCTTTCGAAAAGTTGTGAGGAAATGGCCCCGCAGTTGACAGCCACAAAGGGGTTGAGCGGATCATTGGCCTGGTAGAAATGGACGAAGCGTGCGATGAGTTCCTTGCCGGTGCCGCTTTCCCCCTGAATGAGTACAGGGATGGAACGGTCGGTGCTGTATCTGCGGGCCAGGTCGAGGACTTCCTGCATGACCGGGGAATAGGTCTTCAAATGTCCGAGGCCGACTTCTTCGAGGTAGGCGTGACGAATCCGTTCGGCCTCGCCCCGAAGGGCCTGGGTTTTTTCTGCGATTTTACTGTTCAGATTGTTTTTGAGCTGGCGATAATTTGACTGCAGGATCTTGAATTCTTCGATCCGTTCAAGAGTCAGGGCGAGTTCCCGGACATCAATGGGCTTTTGGAGATAATCATAGGCTCCGTATTTGAGGGCGGTGATCGCCTTTTCCATGTCGCCGTGGCCAGTGATGATGATCACGCTGACCGGCGAGTTTTGTATGCTCTTGATCTGTTGCAGCAGTTCGAGGCCGTCCATGCCCGGCATTCGGATGTCGCTGATAACCACGTCGAAGTCGTTTGTGTTGAAGGAGATCAGGCTCTCGGCGGCATTGGGCGCGCAAATGATGCTATGGCCGAGTCGACCGAGGAATTTGGAGAGGCTCAGCCGGACATCCTGTTCGTCGTCGATAAGCAGTATCTGCAGGCTCATTTCTGCCTCACCGGAAGCGTCCCCCGAAAGGTGGCTCCGTTCAGATGGTTGTTGAAGAAGGTCATGTCTCCCTTGAGTTCGGTCATGATGGATTTGCTGATGCTCAGTCCAAGACCCGTCCCCTGACCAACTTCTTTGGTGGTCACAAAGGGATCGAAGATATTCCCGGCGATCTCCGCAGGGATACCGGTGGCGTTGTCGCCGACTTCAAAAACAGCCACACCGTCCTGGTGTCCGGTGCACACCCAGAGTTTCTTCTTCGTCCGTGCAGAACCTTGAAGTGCCTGGCGGGCATTGACGAGAAGATTCATGATCACCTGTTCCAGGCGGTGCAGGTTGGCTTTGATCCTGGGCAGGTTCGGGTCCAGGTTGAGGTGGACGTTGATACCCCTGGCTTCGAGCTGACGCCCGATCATGCTGAAGACATTTTCCACCGCCTGGTTGATATCCACCTCGTGCAAGGTCTGGGCCTGGTCTCCCCGGGCGAAGTCCCGGATGTTCTGGATGACCTTGCTCATGCGCTGAACCTGGCGGGAGATCATGTCCAGTTCCTCCAGGAGCTCGGTTTCACTCAAACTCCAATTTTGTTCCATGCCATATTTCAGGCCGTCATTAACCACCCGGATGGTGTTCAGTGGCTGGTTGAGTTCATGGGCGATGCCGGCGGCCATAATGCCCAAAGAGGTCAGGCGATCTTCATGATAGAGCCTGAGTTCATGCAAACGGGCCTTTTCCGCGAGCTCTTTCTGAAGGGTGATGTCGTCGAAGATAAAGTGAATGGTGGCTTGTTCGTCAAAGTCCAGCAGACCTGCAAACCCCCGATAATGGCGCGATCCGCAGTCCGGACAGGCCCTAAATTCGAACTGGGCCGGATTGTACGGAGCCTGGAAGAGGGATTCGAATTGGGACAAAACCTCGGGGTAGTCCTCGGGGTGGATCAAGTTTTGTAAATTCTGGATGTCGCTGCTTCCGGCAGGCACTTTCAAGAGTTCTGCGACGTACTTGTTCATGTAAATGATTTTACTGAAACTGAAGAGGATGATGCCCACTCCGGCAAAGTCGGTTACCGTGCGATAGAGCGATTCGGATCGTCGCAATTCCCGCCTGACCTCCCGCTCTTCCGTGACATCGGTGATGAACTCTATGACCCCTTTTAGTCGGTGGTTGATGTCGTAGCAAAAAGAGGCATCAAACGAGAAGTAAATCGGACCGCCTGGTAGGTTCGGGCACAGTGACATGCCGCTGGTGGTCTGGCTGTGCCGCTGAAATTCCACATACACAGACTCCCACTCAGGATCGGGATACATCATCAGGTCGCTGGCCATGGGGCGCCGCTCGTAATAAAAAGGCACGGCATGGATATAGTTTCCCTTGAAAAGGATGCGCTCGGCCTTCCATCCGGTGCGGGCCTCCATAGCCGGATTCCAGGCTGTGATGCGCCCTTTGGTGTCTTCGATCATGGTGGGGATGGGCACGGCCCGCAGGATATCCTGCATCTCGTGATGCATATTTTCTCTGGAAATCCACAACTCCAACAAGTCCAGACAGCTTTCCAGAAACTGCTGGAAATCAGGTCCGCGATCCATCGGAGAACGGCCCCAGAAGGCCAGCAGGCCAAAGAGGTCTTCGTCAAGACGAACCGGGGCCAGACGCACTTCCGGCCGTCCGGATTCTTCAGGGAGGACCAAGAGTTCACCGGTGTCGAGCCGGACCCAGTCCCTGGCGCCGAGTTCGTTCAGTCCAATGACCCATGATTCTTGAACTCCTGAGCCCGCTGCCAGGGAGCGCACAGGCCAGTGGGCAAATTCGATCAGTTCAAAACATTCCTGGTCTCGATACTGTCTGGCATATACGGAAGCGGCCGGGATGTTCAAGGCCAGGGCCATGCCTTCCAGGGCCTTGACGAGAGGTTTCCGCTCCCCGGGTCCAAGATTGAGAGCGGCAACAATGCCCGGCAGGTGTGACAGCGGTGATGGATCAACATTCATGGGGCCTCTCAAAAGATCTTTGCTTCTGCTCCTTCTGGTCGCATTGCACCGTTTGGTGCACTGAAAGGGGCAGTCAGTCCGAGTCAGGAAAAAGGCAAGCAGGCTGCGAGTCGAGTATATGCGAAGCTCATGGAAATCTCAAGTTCAGTTGTGGATCCGGTATAATACTTGCATGCAAGAATTGTGCTAACACCAGGGAATTCCTGGGACCACATAATACATTACCAGAGGAGGTCCGAGTATGATGACGCATAAAGAACGAATCAAGGCGGTATTTCGAGGTGAAACAGTCGATGTCATTCCCTGGGTGCCGCGGATCGATCTCTGGCACAATGCCAACGAACTGGCCGGCACCTTGCCCGATGAACATGCCGGGCGAAGCGTGGAAGAGATCCACCGGGCCCTGGGATGGCCGCTGCACAAGATCGTTCCGGAATATCTCAAGCCAGAGAAACCCGAAGATATTCACCACCGGGGCATCGGTCTCTACAATCTCAAAGAGTTTCCCTACACTTTCACCTTTTCATCGGACATCGACATCCGTGTCAACTGGGAGACAAGCGAAGACGAGGAAATGACCCATGTGGAATATCATACCCCCGTGGGGATGGTCAGCGTCCGGCACGGCCTGACCTCGGAGATGAAAGCATCCGGAGCGAGTATCTCCTGGATCAAGGAGCACGCCATCAAAGGGCCAGAGGATTACAAGGTCCTGGCCTACATCTTCGGCAACCTGAGCTTGCAGCCAAGCTATGAACGCTATGCCGCCTGGAAAGCCTATGTGGGCGAGGACGGCCTTGCCGTTGCCCAGGGCTTGGGTGTTGGATGCGGCTCGCCAATGCACTTTATCCAAAAGACCTTTCTGGACGCAACCACATTCTATCTGCATTACAATGATTATCCCAGGGAAATGGGTGAACTGTGCGAGGCCCTCAGTTCCGTTTACGACCAACTGCTGCGCATACTGGCGGCTTCGGATGCGGATGCGGTGTTGTGGTGCGCCAATCCGGACGATATGATCACCTATCCCAGCTATTTTGAAAAAGAGATTCTGCCCTGGGCCCAAAAAGCCGCGGCGATGCTCAAACCTCAGGAAATTTTTACGATCATTCATCCTGACGGCGAAAACAAGGGCCTCATGGATTTAATCATCAAAAGCGGACTGGATGTGGCCGATGCGGTAACACCCTATCCCATGACCAAGCTGACCATCGATGAATACTACGACCGTTGGTGCCGGCCCGGCCATCTGACGATTCATGGCGGTATCCCGGAGTTTCTGTTGATGGAGGAGTCTTCATCCTGGGACGATCTGAAGGCCTACATGGATCATTTGTTTCAAGCCATTGTTCCGGGGCATCATTTTGTTGCCTCCATTGGCGACACAACCCCCCCTGGGGCTGATTTCGAGCGCCTCCTGTACATTGGGGAACGCCTTCAAAAAGAAGGGCGCCTTCCCTTGAAAAAAGGTCCGGTACCGACCGAGGGCTTGCCGACAACGGAAGCCGAGTCCGGAACACAGCCCTCAGCCAGGAAAGAAGCAACCCTGAACGTCGATGAAAGCCTGAAGACAGTGACAGAAGATGTCTTGAAAGGGGATCACACCCGCATTGCCGCGGATGTTCAGGCCCTTCTGGATCAGGGACATGAGGCCAAGAAAATCCTGAACAACGGCATGCTTCCGGCAATGGACATCATTGGTTCTCGATTTACCGACGGCACGGTCTTTATTCCGGAAGTTCTGCTTTCGGCCCGGGCCATGGACGAAGGTTTAAAAATCCTCGAACCCCATCTGGTCAGCCAGGAGAAGGAGGGTGGGGGCAAGGTCATGATCGGAACGGTCCGGGGTGACTTGCACGATATCGGGAAGAACATCGTGATCACCATGCTCAAGGGTGTGGGATACGATATCGTGGATCTGGGTGTGAATGTCAGCGTGGAGGATTTCGTGGCCTATGTCTCCAAGCATAAGCCTGATGTCCTTGGCCTGTCAGCGTTGTTGACCACCACCATGCCCCAGATCAGGAATGTCATCGATGCCCTGACCGAGGCCGGCCTCAGAGAGAAATTGAAGATCGTCGTCGGCGGTGCTCCGGTCAACCAGAAATTCGCCGATTCCGTCGGGGCCGATGGCTATGCAGGGGATGCGGGCGGAGCGGTCACGCTGGTCAGGTCGCTTTTGCCGAAGAGTTGACAGTAGCGGGCTGAGCACCCGGACAACCTCTTGCCACCTGTGGATATTATCCCTTGATTACCAACAAAAAAGTGTTGAAAAGTCAGTTTTGATAATGAAGAATAAGTCTTTCTGGTAACGATTTTGGATCAAAATCGAAAATTTTCTTGGTTCTTGCTGCCCTTGTTGCCTCTTATCGATCAACCAAGTGCAATTAGTTTTTGATTTTAACCGTTGAAACCCCAACCGGGTGGTTCTTTATTTTATTCAAATCACCTTGCCTGAACGGAAAAAGACGCAAAAATGGTGTGTAATTTCAATAGGTTGTTTTTTTTGATCCAGGCTCCTTTGTTGAGATTAAGCAGCCAGAGGCAGACTCAGCTGTTGACTCTGTTTTTTCTTGGGCTCTTCTTTCTGCCTGGTGCCAGCCATTGTGATCAATAAGGTGGCCATTTGTGCAAATGTGCAC
>JAIPER010000222.1 GCA_021737115.1 Desulfohalobiaceae bacterium | reverse complement strand
TGCTCCACGTCCATGATGATGGGCGCATCTTCGGGAAACGCAGCCCCTCCGGCATGCGTGACAATCACATCCGGATCGTGGCCCCGTATGACCCCTTCAACCTGCTCGCACCAGACTGTGTCCCCCGCCCAGTAGACCGTCGGCTCCGTCTCCGCCTTGAGCACGAAGCCGGAAACCGTGCCCATCATCTCACCGGTTTTGCCCTGACCGTGCCTTCCTCCGGTTCTGGTGAGGGACAGCCCTTCCCAGTGCATGGAATCGTCCACAGGCAAGACCCGCTCAAACCCTGTCTCCTTGAATCGCCCTGCATCCTCGGGCTGGCAGAAGACGGACACATCCCGGGACAGCGCTGATATCGCCGCACTGTCCAGATGATCGGGGTGATCATGGCTGACGAGGACGCCCTGCACCCCGTTCAAAATATCCGGAATGGAGAGGGGCAGCTCCACGGTGGGGTTCTTTTCCGCCCCGGCGAAGGAGGGAAGGCTGTGGCGCTCAGAGAGCATGGGGTCAGTAAGAAGGGTCTTGCCCGCATAGGTGATCTTCATGGTCGCGTTCCGGATGAGCTGAATCCGCATAGCCGCCTCCCGGGATCATTCATTGAGGGGTTCTTTTGCCTCCCTTGTCCTGACTCAAATATCGCCCCGAGCTCACGTGCTTTTGAGATCGGGGATATCCGCCACAACGCGCTGAGGCAGTGGGGCTTGAGTCTCTTCATAACAGGCCTGACCGCGTATTTTCTCTTACTGGTCCTCTTCTTCTACCTCCTCCTGGAAGGGAAGGAAGCGCTTTTCTCCGTTGACCTGGCACGCCCTGGCCAACTCCAGATGCCGCAGCACGGAGAAGCTTGTCTGAAAATCGTCGTCATTGAGGCCGAGATCGCTGCATATCCTCTGCTTCGATACCGGCCAGTTTTCCCGGATATACTCCAGCAGCCTTTGTTGCAGCTGGGTGAGGGAAGACTTGCCAACGCCTGTCTGCTTGGCCATGTACACCGCCCAGGGATCGCATGTCTTGGGCTGGGCGACTTGATCGAGATAGCAATCCTCGCAAATGGTCATGTCCTTCAATGAATAGGCCTCATCCCGATCTATTGCCGCATGGCACTTGTCGCATTGCATAATTCTCGCCTTCCGTATGAAAAGGTCTCATTTTTTCACATAAAATAAGTCGGATATATTCTTCAAGCAACTCCCCTATATTTGTTTCAAAGTTGTTTCAAAGAACCAGTCCCTTTATGCTCACTTTTCTTCATTGAGTTCAAGCCTTCCATGGGCAATGGCTTTCAATCTTTCCTCATCAAGAACTTGGAGTTCATTCTTGGTAAATCTGCCTATTATGGACTGCTTGCGTAAGGTGCGGACAGCACGGGCTATCGTCGTCTGATGCACTCCAAGCATATTGGCCACATCTGTCTGACTGAGGCCTGAATCTTTTTGATCACGAGCCATAGAGAGTAAGATTTGGCAGAGTCTACTGGTAGTACTGCTGAATATTCCTTCAGTAGCATGCGAGAACAACATTGCTGACTTCATCGCCATGGATTGGAGGAGATTGCTGATCAGGTGGGGATAAGTGGATATAAATTCAGTATCCGTAAGCAAGGAGGCGGGGAAGCGATACGCCTCAACCTTTTCAATACAGTGAAAACCCACCCCAGGTGTGACTTGTGATTTCAGGGCTGGGATCTCGTTAAACAGACTGTCCTGCCCGATTATGAGAACAATTCTTTCCTGTCCGGCCAGTGATGTATAAGCCAAACGAACGGTTCCCTTTTTGATGAAATAAAACCCCTCCCCGGGAATACCCGGCTGCACATGCCTTTCTGGAAATGTGCACGGGGTGCCCAGGTCAAGCACCTCCTTCCAGATTCGATTCTCCCCCTGACACTGGATAATTAGCGGTCCGGAGGTCTTATCGGCATTGTGCATTTTTGAACTAGCCTTCCATGGTTATTGGGTAGGAAAAGCCTGCCAACGCTTTAGTGAGCAGAGCCTGAGGCTACGTTATTTCCTAGAATAAAATGTTCACAAAAAATTTTCAATTTTATAGCTCATGCTAATGTTTTCGGTTCAATGCTGCTATATCCTGTGAAAAAATGTACAACATGTAGTGATTGACCAACAGGACTCTGTTCGGAAATTCACAGATAAGATCTTGTTTTGAGCACGGTGTTTTTGCGTGGAAACAAAGAAATTTTCGCATGTTCCGGATTGTTGTCGCTTCTACGGGGTTTAGGAAAAAACATGGCCAAATAGAAAAAAACGGTAGGATTTTGAGTAGCATTGTGCTGGATGCAGCTTATCGTGACTGTGAACGTAAGACCCTGACTGAAGAATGAAGAATTGAAGCCAAGCTAATAAAAACATTCGGCTTGATGACTACTCCAGTAACATTGTCTACAAAGGCGAACAAGTGGAGTGCCTTATGACAAAAAATGTTCAAAAGACAGTGAAGTGGACGGCAAGTATCGTTCTTCCACTGCTCTTGTTTTTCATCCCAGTAAATGAATCGTTTACACCTGAAATACGAAATTTTTTTATCAGCACATCATTCGTCATTTTTTTATGGGCCCTGGAGCTCATGCCATTTGTGATTCCGGCTCTTATGCTGCCGATCTTCTATGTTGTGATCGGCATCGCTCCAACGCATATAGCTTTTGCCCCATGGGGGCATTACATCCCGTGGATGCTGTTGTCCGGTATGATATTGACCAATATTTTTGAAGAAGTGGGATTACTGAAGAGGATCAGCTACTGGTGCATCTTGCGAGCCGGAGGACACTTCCATGGTCTGCTCTATGGCCTCATGTTTTCTGGAGTCATCGTGGCCTTGCTCCTTCCGGACATTGCATCGCGGACAGTGCTGTTTGTGGCCATTGCCTACGGTATCTGCAAGGCCTTGAACTTGGAGCCGTATTCCAAATCCGCCACTGCGGTCATGCTTGTCGGAGTGATGACTGCACTAACTCCGGGCTACATCTTTTATACTTCTGCAGCCCAAACCCTGATTGCCTGGGATATGGCGGCCAAAAGCGGATTTGAGATAACCTGGTTCAACTATCTGCTGTACAACGGGCTTCCGACCCTTATTTGGTGCTTTCTGACGGTAGCCATCATTCAAGTTATGTTCCGCTCCAAAGAGGTTGATGCTGAACAATGCAGAGAATGTTTCCAGGAAGAGCTCCGCAATTTGGGCAAGCTGAGTAGGAATGAAAAGAAGCTGTCTCTGGTGGCTGCTGCTCTCTGTCTCTTTGCTGCGACAGGAAACTTGCACGGCATTGCCGTAGGGTGGGGGTTCGTCGCCGCAGTGTTTGTCTGCTATCTGCCGGGAATAAATTTGGGCAGGGAATACTCCAGTAATGCAGTCAATTATGGACTAATAATCTTTGTTGCTTCCTGCATGGCTATAGGTACAGTATCCAACCATATTGGCGCCGGCACATTTGTGGCTAATCAACTGCAGCCCTATCTGAGCGGAAGTCAGTTGCACATCATGAGTACTTCCTGGCTTATGGCGGTATTACTGAATTTTGTGATGACCCCGTTGGCAGCAGTGTCCACTCTTTCCGGTCCGTTGGCGGAAATAGTGCAACAAACCGAGACGGCAATTGTACCGGTGCTTTATGCCTGGAATCAGGGACTGGAGCAGATCATTCTTCCATACGAATATGCCCTGATCCTTCTGGCCTTTGGGTATGGCTACATCTCCATCAAGCCCTTCATCAAGTTTTTTTCTGTGCGTATGGTGGCCAATTTTGTTTTTCTGTGGGTCATCTACATCCCTTTCTGTATGTTGATTGGACTTATTTAAAATGTAGACCTTTTTTGGTTAATGCTTAAGATCAATCATAAATACTAATGCTTTTTGGGGTTATATAAATACATAATAATAAAAAGGAGTATGCAACATGACTTATCCAAGCGTGTACCCAACCGGAACAACGATCTACAACCCTGATAAGTGCTGGAATGGATATACGATCTATCCAGCTAGGGAATTGGGCGCTGTCCTGGTGGACATGAACGGCAAAGAGGTCAAGCTGTGGAAGGGCTTGCACGGTTTTCCGCACAAGATCCTGCCCGGTGGCTATGTTTTCGGTCATTTGGGAGAGCGGAACAATGCTTTCGGCGTACAGGACCAGACAGACTTGGTCCAGGTGGATTGGGAAGGCAATATTGTCTGGAAGTTCAACCAATACGAATTCATCGAAGACCCAGGGGAAGAGCCGCAGTGGATGGCTAGGCAGCACCACGACTTCCAGCGTGAAGGCAATCCTGTCGGCTACTACACACCTGGGATGGACCCCAAGACAGACAGCGGCAATACTCTGATCCTCTGCCACAAGAATGTGACGAATCACAAAATCAGCCTGCACAATCTGCTTGACGACGCTATCGTCGAGGTCGACTGGGAAGGGAATATCGTCTGGGAGTGGGCCTGCAACGAACACTTTGATTCCTATGGATTCGACGAAGCAGCCAAGAACATCCTGGCCAGGGATCCGAATTTGCGTGCAGCCGGCGGCGGAATGGGCGATTGGATGCACATCAATTCCATGTCCGTGCTGGGACCCAACAAATGGTACGATGCCGGGGATGAACGGTTTCATCCGGACAACATTATCTGGGACTCCAGGGAATCGAATATTACTGCCATCATTTCCAAGGAAACCGGCAAGATCGTCTGGAAGCTCGGACCGTACTTCGATCAAGACGAGAAGCTAAAAAAGCTGGGTTGGATCATCGGTCTGCATCATGCGCACATGATCCCCAAAGAACTGCCCGGTGAAGGAAACATTTTGATGTTCGACAACGGAGGGTGGGCCGGCTACGGGCTGCCCAATCCTATGTCGCCCAAGGGCATTAAGAACGCCTGGCGGGATTATTCCCGTGTCCTGGAAATCGATCCCACCACATTGGACATTGTGTGGCAGTACACACCCAAAGAGGACGGCCTGGTCATGCCCCATGATGCGAACCGTTTCTACAGCCCCTTTATCAGTGGCCAGCAGCGCCTGCCCAACGGCAATACATTGATCACTGAAGGTTCCGGCGGGCGGCTGATAGAGGTTACGCCGGATCACGAGATCGTCTGGGAATATATCAGCCCGCATTGGGGGGATGCCCTGAAAATGAACATGGTCTACCGAGCCTACAGAGTGCCCTATGAGTGGATCCCGCAGCTGGACAAACCCACGGAAGTTGCCGTGGAAAAGGCGGATGTGACCAAGTTCAGGATGCCCAATGCAGCTGCCCCCGGCTGCGAGGATGTAGTTGACGTGCCGGGAACCAAGCCCTTTCAGGCCGATGGGGCGCTGTGCGTGGCCGAGGATGACGAGGTGATGGAATAAAGCAAGGGAGAATATGCAGTGGAAGAACAGAAGAAGCTCGAAGAACTCACTTTTTTGGGTGATAGAGGATACCACTCCGAGCATACTTGGGCCAAGCTTGAGGGAGATGCTGTACTGGTCGGAATAAGCGATTTTGCGCAGGACAGCTTGGGAGAGATCATCTTTGTTGACCTCCCGGAAGCTGGCAGCACATTCGAGCAAGGAGAGGAATTCGGAGTGGTGGAATCGGCAAAAGTGGCTTCCCCCCTGTATATGCCCGTGAGCGGTGAAGTAGTAGAAGCCAATGAACAGCTCGATGATAATCCAACCATCGTGAACCGGGATCCGTACGGAGAAGGGTGGATGATTCGGCTGAAAGCAAATGATGGACCCGATGTCCAGGGATTACTGTCTGCCGAACAGTACAAACAAATGTTGAAAGACGTCTAACGCTTAAGAAAAAAAGAATAGACAAAGGGTTCAGTCAAGGGACTCCTTGGCTGAATCCTTTGCGCAAAAGGAGAGCGGAATGAGTAATCAAGTTTATTCCGCAACGGGCTGCGTCCGTTGCAAGATCTTAAAAAGCTTTCTGTCCAGCCAGGGTATACCGTATGAGGAATACGACATGAAAGCTGAAGGCAAAGAGCAGTTCCAAGCATTCTACAAAAATAACCGGAAATATATCTATCGCGGAGAACATGGTGTCGTTTTTCCCATTTACACCGATGGCCAGGCAATTAAGCAAGGAATGACCGCCACTCTTGGCTATGCCTATGGCGGAAGCCAATTGGACGGATTTTTTTCCGTGGGCAGCCTATCCAAGGAATGGGTGGACGGCATTCACATATCCGACGGGGATGCGCGGTATTCCGAGGAGTTTCTTGGGGTGCTGCGTTATCTGAAGAAAAACAACCTCAAGTTGCAGGTTGATACCGACGGACGGAACAGCGAGCTCTTGAAACAGGTGCTGGATGAAAAAATGGC
>JAIPER010000221.1 GCA_021737115.1 Desulfohalobiaceae bacterium | reverse complement strand
CCAGCCCGAAGACCATCTCCGGCCGGGCCGTCATGCCCAGCTTTTCCCAGATCTCCTCCCGTTCCTTGACATAGGGCACGTGGGACAGGGTGGAATGAGACCAGAGGTCGATGCAGCCGGCGTTCTTGCAGGGGACTTTCGGCTTGTGCGGCGGCCAGGGATCGTGGGAGTAAAAGACCGCCGGTATGAGGACCCCGTCCGGACCGACCCTGGGCAGACGCTCGTACTGGCCGCCGGGGTATTTCCGCCTGATGGCCGGCCAGCCCATGGTCCCGCCGGGGACGTCTTCGGATCCGACCAGCTGGTTCAAAAGATCGATGGCCGCCACCTGGTGCACCCCGTTGTAGTGGCCCTGGGAGCCCCGGAAGGTCACGGTGGCCACCGGGCGGTAGGGGAAGGTCTTGCCTTCGATGGTGATGGTGCTTCCGATCTGGGCGTTCTCCACCCACTCCTCGGCGATGCGGATGATGGTCTCGGCCGGGACCGTGCTGATCTTTTCGGCCCACTCCGCGGTATACTGCTTGAGATGGGGCCCAAGCGTGGTAAAGGCCGGCCAGACCTTTTCCCCTTTGTATTCGTACTCACCCTCCAGGGCGAAATCTTCGTCTGCGATGGAGGAGTCATCGAAGAGCTTGATTTTTTTAGCCTTCAAGTCATAGACCAGGGGTTTTTCCGTTTCTTCGTCCCGGACGAAAGTCCCGTCCTCCCGGATCAGATAGGGAAAATTGGTCTTGGCTTTTAAATAGAGCTCGTCGTAGACATTCATATCGTTCAGGATATGATTGCACATGGCCAGGGCCACCGCCGAATCCGTCCCCGGCAGGATCGGGATCCAGTCCGTGGCCTTGCCCCCGGCGAAATTGCACATGGGATCGAAGACCACCTCCTTGATTCCCCGGCGTACGGCGTCGGCCCGCAGCCTGGCGTTGGTCATGGCCGAGTGGCCCGAACCGGTCCCCTTGCTGGAGCCCCACTTGATGACGTATTTGGTGTAGCGCCAGTCCGGGGCCACCGACCAGGCCCCGTGGATAAGACCGCCCAGCATATGGGCCGCGTTGCCGCAGTGCAGGCTTCCGCCGCCGATGATGAAGCAGCCGTTGTCCTCAATCCCGAAGGCCTTGGCGTAAAAATAGGGATGGTTGTGCGGCCCGTCGCTGGCCCGCATGGTCTGATTGGTGAACAGGATCTTGTTCGGATCGTCCTCCATGATCTTCTTCATTCTGGTGGAGATCTCTTCCAGGGCCTCTTCCCAGGTAATCTCCTTCCACTTGGGGTCGACCCCGATGCCCTTTTCCGGGTTGGTCCGTTTCAAGGGCTTTTTGATGCGGTTGGGATCGTGATAGTACATGATTCCGGCGGCGCCTTTGCCGCAGACCCCGGAATTCGTGCCTCCCATGGTCGACTCGGGGATGCCTTCGATCTTGACCGGCACCCCGTTCACCCGCCTGACCCTGATCCCGCAGCCGCAGTAGCAGGCCCCGCAGGTGGTGTTCACCCAGACGTCTTCCCAGATCTTCTCTCGTTTATAGGTCATGTTTCCTCCTGGATTCTATTAATCGATGTAGTAAACAGCCGGCTCCGTTCCGAACTCAGGGCGGAGCTGCTTGGCGTTGTGCACTTTGATCAGCTGAGAAACCTCACTGTGCGGGTCGTCAAGATCGCCGAAGACCCTGGCCCCCACCGGGCAGCTGATGGTGCAGGCCGGGGAAGCATCCCGGTCCTGACCCGGTTTGAGACCTTTTTCCCGGCCTTCGTCTATACGTTCCACGCAGAAATTGCACTTCATGACCGTTCCCACCTGGAAGGGATAGATCTCCTCGCCCAATTGTTCGAACTTGGTCTTTCCCTGGCCGGGAAAGTATTCGGCGTCCTTTTTTTCCTGATCGTAATAGGTCCGCTGCTGATAGGGACAGGCCACCAGGCAGGCCCTGCAGCCGACGCATTTGTCGTAATCGACCAGGACGATGCCGTCTTCCCGCTGATATGTGGCCCCTGTGGGACAGGCCTCGACACAGGAGGCATCCGTGCAGTGATTGCAAAGCACCGGGTAAATCATTTTCCGGCTGGTGGGATATTTGCCTCTCTCCCCGATCAGAACCCGATTCCAAAAGACCTTGGGCGGCAGAAAATGCTCCTCCTTGCAGGAGATCGCACAGGACCAGCAGGCGATACAACGTTTGACATCAATGACCATTCCCCATCTTGGCATAGTACACCTCTTCTGTTTATAAATACTAAAAATAAGTGACTTCTGTCTCTTCATAGCCGCGTCTTAAACAACGGATGTTGGCTTCCAGCCGGCTTCCCTGAAAATAGTCACCCAGGGCCTCGGTGAGAGGTTCAAGAGGCAAAAGGCCGGTCGTTGCGGCAAAAGCCCCGAGCATACAGGTGTTGGGCAGGGCCCGTCCCACTTCTTCCAGGGAGATTTGATCCGCATTGACGATGCCCGCTGTCTTTAAATTCTGATGCGGCTTTTGAGTAAACGCAGAATCCGCATTGAGAACCAGGGTAGCCTCCGAGCGCAGGCCTTTATACACGTTTTCAAAATATCGTTGCGAGGGGTCCAAAACCACCACGATATGGGGATTGTATATCTGAGTCCTCTCCCGGATCGGCTGGGCATCGAAGCGTCCGAAGGCAGTAACCGGGGCTCCCCGCCGCTCGAATCCGAACATGGGAAAGCTGGCCCCGTATTGTCCAATTCTGACATAGGCATTGGCCATGATCCTGGAGGCCATGACCGAACCCTGCCCTCCCCGTCCGTGAAAGCGCACTTCAATCATTCGAACCTCCTTGCTCACACTTTTTGCTCAAGCGAGACAAAATGGAATGGTTATAATCCACATCGCTCTGAAGCCTGGCTGTCCCTTCTTCGTCCAAGTGGCTGAATTTTTTTATTAATTTAGTGTATTCACCGATCGGCTTCGGTTTTTTGACCTCCCTGGTCAAACTGATTTCTCCGTGTTCAGCCTCCCAGAGCGGAAAAAAGTTGGTCTTGACCGCCATGCGGCACAGGTCCAGGGAGCCGTCGGTCGGCACCCCCCAGCCGGTGGGACAGGGACAGAAGACGTGCAAATAGCAAAAGCCCTCTTCTTTTTTCTCCTTGGCCTTCAAGAGTTTCTTGGCCAGATCCTCCAGATGGCTCATGGTGGCCGTGGCTGCATAAGGGATCTTGTGCATGGCCATAAGCAGGGGCAGATTCTTGCTGGTCACGTCCTTGCCATGGGTCATCTTGCCTACCGGGGAGGTGGTGGTCCTGGCCCCGGCCGGGGTGGTGCTGCTCCTCTGGATCCCGGTGTTCATATAGCCCTCGTTGTCGTAACAGATGTAGATGAAGGGCTCGTTACGTTCAGCCGCGCCCGAGAGATTGCCGAAGCCGATGTCCGAGGCCGTGCCGTCTCCGTTGAAGCAGACCACGGTATTCTTGATCCCCTTGCGTTTATAAAACCTGGCCAATCCGGTGGCGTTGGCCGCGGCCCCGGTCATCAGGGTTCCGTAATAGGGCAACCTGTGCCAGGTGCCGATGTTCTGCCCCAGCAGAACCGGAGCCGAACAGGAAGGGGTCCCGGTGATGACCATATCCTCGCCCAGGACCTGGGGCACAAACCTGGCCAGGAGTTCCAGAGGACATCCGGCGCAGAAGGTCAACCCTCCGGCAAAGGGATCGTCATATTTTAAGTAGTTGAATACCTTGGAAAGCTTTTTCTTTTTCTCTGCCATATATAACTCCATTTCAAATTGAGAATGCTTCAGATTGAAGGTATACCAGAAGTTGGCATAAATTGCGCTTTTATCTGCCGGCGATGAAAACTTTCATAGGGCATGTGAGACAGGAGATTTATTTTGGGCCAACTTCTGGTATCTATTTGATAAATTTAGATAAAACATTCTGTTCATACTCATCTGCCATGATTCATATGACGAGCGTAAGTATAATCAAACTGTAGTGGTCCGCCGGTCAACGAGGGGCCCGGCCTCTGCCTTCCGAGCTCCGAGCTTCTTCACTTCCGCGTTCCGAGTTCCGAGCTCCGCGTTTCTTCACTTCCGCGTTCCGAGTTCCGAGCTCCGAGCTTCTTCACTTCCGCGTTCCGCGTTTCTTCACTTCCGAGTTCCGAGTTCCGAGCTCCGAGCTTCTCCACTTCCGCGCTTCTTCACTCCTCACTCTTTACTCCTGGCCATTTTCCAGACAGACCCAGGTCAGCTCCGGGTATTCTTCACCCTGGGCCGCGGCCAGGACCTGATCGATCATCTGCTCGCAATGATCGGCGGTCACATCTGTGTTGGCGATGCCGTCGATAAAGCTCATGATCGGAATGTCGCCGAATTTTGCGGAGAGGGAACTGACCTCGACATAGATGGGGCCGCCCTGGAGTCCGAAACCCACACTGCGGTCGACGACGCCGATCCCTTTCTTACCCTTGAGGACCTGAACCAGTCGTTCCCAGGGAAAAGGACGGTACATCCTGAGACGGACCAGACCGCAGCGCAGACCCTCATCCCGTCTGCGATCGATAACCGTCTTGATGGTCCCGCACATGCTCCCGGAAGCCACGAGAACGATATCCGCGTCTTTTGTCCTGTACTCCTCGATCTGCCCTCCATAGCTGCGTCCGAAGTGATTCTCCAGCTCCTTGTCGATGGCGTCGAATTTTTCCTTGGCCCGTTCCATGGCCTGGACATGCTTGTGCCTGAGCTCCACGTAGCCCTGCAGGATTCCGTGGGAACCGCAGCCAAAGGGTTTTCCGGGGAGCAGAACCTGTCGCTGGGGCTGGTCCTTGAGCACGGACAAGAAGTCGGTCACGACTTTGAGTGGCGGCACTTCCACCCGCTCAGCCATATAGGAAAGGTAAAACCCGTCATAATTGACCATAACCGGAACCTGGATATCATAGTCCTCGGCCAGACGGTAGGCCATGATCACCTGGTCCAGTATCTCCTGACAGCTTTCGGCTATCAGGGAAATCCAACCCGAGTCCCTGGTGCTGATCATGTCCTGCTGGCCCGAAGAAACCGCGATGATCCCGGGCGTTTCCCGGTTGACATTGACCATGACCACCGGGGCCCTGGTCCCGGAAGCGGCCAGCATGGCGTCGTACATAAAGGCCAGTCCCCAGGAGGAGGTGGCCGTGAAAACCCGCCCTCCGGCCATGGCTGAAGCCGTGACCACGTTCATGGCCGAATTCTCGCCTTCCACCGGAACCATCTCCGCATCCAGCTCGCCGGAAGCGGAAAACTCAAACAGCTTTTCAATGATTTCCGTCTGAGGGGTTATGGGATAGGTGGCCACGACATCGGGTGAGCAGAGCATGGCTCCGTAGGCAGCCGCGGCATTGCCGGTGATGACCATGACTTGATCTTGTTGCTTACTCGTCATTAAACTCTCCCTCCGGTTTCATGATAATCGCTCCGCGAGGGCATTCTTTGGCGCAGACCCCGCAGCCTTTGCAAAAATCCAGATTGGGTTCGAAGTACTCCCCATTCTTGTTGATCATGCACTGGGTCGGGCAGAAAAGCGCGCACAACCCGCAATAAATGCATGACTCAACTTCCACCACCGGTCTCATGGACCGCCAGCTGCCGGTATCCAGATAAAGGACCAACTGATCCGCATCAGACCAGGGTCCTTCTCCCTGAAAGTATTTTTTAGAAGTCATAGAAAATTGCAGCCTCCCATGTTTTATACTGATCCAACTTAACTTTTTCTCAAAATAATCGTGGTAAGCAAGAGTCCGTCAGGCCTTGTTTAAAATAACAAGAAGACCAAAAACTTGCTTTTTCTCTAAGCGATGCTAAACATGCCGACATGGCCGGCACTAGCAGCGGCCGAGCTGACCGCTGTGGCCTTGTGCCTCATGTTGCTATGGCTATTTCGTAGCCATAATATGAGTATTTGTCAAGACAGAATATACCGCTGCGAAATGTGGAAAGATGAAAGAAAATGTCTCTTCTCGGGGTTGATCTCGGACTGAAGACCGGACTGGCCCTGTTTGCCGGGAATGGTCGTCTAGTCTGGTATCGATCCCATAACTACGGGACCACGGCCAGGCTCAAACGGGGTATTCCGGGCTTGATCCGGGAAATAGAGGGACTGCAAAGAATCGTGGTTGAAGGAGGAGGCGGTCTGGCCGAAATCTGGGAAAAAGAGGCCGGGAAAAGACACTTCGCTTTCAAGCGGATTTCTGCCGATCAGTGGCGGCGGCTCTTTCTGCTTCCCAGAAAACAAAAGAGCGGCTTGGAGGCCAAACGCTTCGCCGAAACCTCGGCCCGTAAGGTCATTCTCTGGTCCAACCTGCCCAAGCCGACGGCTTTGCGGCATGACACAGCCGAGGCCATT
>JAIPER010000220.1 GCA_021737115.1 Desulfohalobiaceae bacterium | reverse complement strand
CGCCGACCCGGAACTGGTGGAGACCCCGGGCATGCACACCGTTGTACAGGTTGCCGATTTTCTCCAGATCCCCCCCAGGAAAGTCATCAAGACCCTGCTCTACGCTGCCGACGGCCAGCCGGCCGCCGCCTTGATTCCTGGCGACCGGGAACTCAATGAGGTCAAACTGAAAAACCACCTCCAGGTGACGGAACTCAACCTGGCCAGCCCCGAACAGGTCCGGGAATGGACCGGGGCCGAGGTCGGATTCGCCGGTCCCAGGGATTTGGGGATCAAGGCCATTATCGCCGACAACCTGCTCTCCAGGGAAACAGACTTGGTGGCCGGGGCCAACCAAAGCGACATGCATCTCAGGCACGTGGACCTGGCAAGGGATGTCCCTGTCCAGGAGTACGCGGACCTGGTGAATATTACCGAGACCGATCCCTGCCCCGAATGCGAAGCGGACATCAGTTTTTACAAAGGGATCGAGGTGGGTCATATCTTCAAGCTCGGAGCCAAATACAGCCGGGCCATGGAAGCCGTCTTTCTGGATGATCAGGGACACGAGCAGGAGATGATCATGGGCTGTTACGGCATCGGGGTCGGCCGCCTCCTGGCCGCGGCCATCGAGCAGAACCACGATGAGAACGGGATCATCTTTCCCCCTTCCATTTCACCCTTTGAACTGGTAATCATCGCGGTCAATGCCAAGGATGAACGTGTCCTCGGCAAGGCTGAAGAACTCTATGCCCTGATCAAGGACCTGGACATCGACGTCCTGCTCGACGACCGCGAAGAACGTCCGGGTTTCAAATTCAAGGACGCCGACCTGGCGGGCTACTCCATGCAGCTCATCGTCGGGGCCAGAGGGATCGAGAAAAACCTGGTGGAGGCCAAGGACCGCAGGACCGGAGAACGGATTGAACTGCCCCTGGAAGGGTTCACGGCTGCTTTTCAGGACTTCCGTTCCCGGGTCTGGCAAGGCTGGGGGCTTCTGGATTGAAGATTGAATAATGAAAGCCTCAATTTATGACGACTGTAAGTATAATGTCTCACATCTTTACCGTCCGCGAACTGACCGCCGCAGTCAAGGAGGTCCTGGAGAGCGAATTCCCTTTTGTCTGGGTCAAAGGCCAGGCTGGAAACATCTCCAGGCCCGGTTCCGGACACCTCTACTTCAGCCTCAAGGACCAGGATTCGGTCTTGAACTGCGTCTGGTTCAAATCAAACCAGACCGCCGGCCCGAACACCTCGCCGGAGAAGCTGCAAACAGGGCAGGCCCTGCTCTGCGCCGGAAGGTTAGCGGTCTACTCCCCCAGAGGGACTTATCAGCTCATTGCCGAACTGGTCCAGGATCAAGGCACGGGCAACCTGCATCTCGAATTCGAGGCCCTGAAGAAGGATCTGGCCAGGCAGGGCTATTTTGACCGTGACCGCAAGAAAAATCTACCGGCCAATCCCCGGCAGATCGGGGTCGTCACCTCACCCAGCGGGGCTGCGATCAGGGATTTTCTCAAGGTCGGCCACACCAGGGGCTTGCCCTCCATGATCAGGATCTATCCCTGTCTGGTCCAGGGCGAGGCTGCGGCCGAGACCATCGCCTCGGCCCTGGAGCAGGCCAACCTGGAAGCCTGGGCCGAGGTCCTGGTCCTGATCAGGGGGGGAGGCTCTCTGGAGGATTTGTGGTCCTTCAACACGCAAACAGTGGCCAAAGCTTTGTTTTCATCAAGGATTCCGGTCATCACCGGCATCGGGCACGAAACAGACCAGACCATCGCCGGCCTGACCGCCGACTGCAACGGGTCCACCCCGACTCACGCCGCCCAGCTCATCTGGCCGGAACGAGACCAGATGGCCCAGCGTATCGACGAGTTGGAAATCTCATTGCTCAAATCCAGACGACAGTTCTTCAGCAGCAAAAAACAACGCCTGCTTGAGCTGGAACAGGGGTTGTCCTGGCTTTCCCCGGGCCGTCATCTGGAAAGACTCGCGGAGCGAAACGATTTTGCGCTCCAGGAGCTCAAGCGGGCCGGTGAGCTGTTTTTTCGGCAAAAATCCATGGCCCTGGACACGGCCGTTACCGGTTTGTCTAGGTCCTTTCCGGCCAGCTGCTGGGACCTCCTGGAGCAGAGGGTTGAACAGCTCTCGCAGAGGCTCCTGCGCTCGGGGAAATTGTTTTGCAGCAACAAGGAAATATCCCTGGAACATCTGGGGGTCACTCTGGATAATCTGAATCCATACTCCCCTCTGCAGCGGGGATACAGTCTGGTCAAAAAGCAGAGCGACGGTACCATCCTGCGTTCATCGAACCAGGTGGCCCCCGGGGATCAGCTGGATATCCGGACTGAAAATGACCATATCCCGGCCAGGGTTGAATC
This sequence comes from Desulfohalobiaceae bacterium, assembly GCA_021737115.1. Lineage (GTDB taxonomy): Bacteria > Desulfobacterota > Desulfovibrionia > Desulfovibrionales > Desulfothermaceae > JAABTT01. The sequence goes on along the minus strand of JAIPER010000220.1, from coordinate 3,974 downwards.
CTCTGCAGCTCCGGTTCAAGATAAGAACCGGTCTTCATAATATATATCAGCTTTGCCAGAGGCAAAGCTGATATCAAAATTGGACATTCGATAAAAGGTGCGTAAGGAAAGAAAATGACCAAAATTTTCACCAGATGTTAGCTCACAGCAAAGAGCTCTGAATATATGCCCAAAAAAAACAAAAGCTTTGAAGAGCAGTTGGCCAGGCTCCAGGAAATCGTCTCCGCCCTGGAAAAAGGGGACCTTCCCCTGGAAGAGGGAGTGGCTCTGTTCCAGGAAGGGAGCAGGCTGGCCAAATCCTGCCGGGAACAGCTCAAGCAGGCCAAACACAAGGTCCAGGTCTACTCCAACGGCATACTCGAGGACTTCGAACCCCTGGACCAGGAAAAGGAGCCCGGCGATGATCAAACAAAGACTTGACGACTATCGCGCACCCATAGAAAAGGTCCTCCAGAACTGCCTCCAGGAGGAGGGGGTCCCGGAAGAACTCCTGGAATCCATGAACTACAGTCTGCAGGCCGGGGGCAAGAGAATCAGGCCGGTCCTCTGTCTGGTCTGGGCCGAGCTTTTAGGACAAAAAAAGGAGAATGTCCTTCATTTCTGCTCCTCCCTGGAGCTAATCCACACCTATTCCCTGATCCATGACGACCTTCCGGCCATGGACAACGACGACCTCCGTCGGGGCAAAGCCTCCAATCACATCCGGTTCGGGGAAGCGCTGGCCATCCTGGCCGGAGACGGCCTACTGACCAGAGCCTTTTCCATGATGCTTCAGAGCAACCTTGCTCCCGAAGCGGTCCTGCAGGCGGCCGGACAGATCTCCAGAGCCGCCGGGCCGGCCGGCATGGTCGGGGGGCAGGTTCTGGACATGACCCTGAGCGGCAACAAAAAAATGGAGCTCGAAAAACTAAAAGAAATGCACTCCCGGAAAACCGGGGCCATGATCAAAAGCAGCTGCCTTGCCGGGGCAATTCTGGCCCGCGGCGGTCAGGAAGACCAGTTGCGGGCGGAAGAATACGGGGCCGCCCTGGGGCTTGCCTTCCAGGTAGCCGATGATATACTGGATATCACCGGCGATGAGGCCAGGCTGGGAAAACCCGTGGGCAGCGACCAGGCCAGGGACAAACTGACTTACCCGGCCCTTCTGGGCCTGGATGAGAGCAGGAGGCTGGGTCTGGAAATGGTCGCCCGGGCCAAGCAGGCCATCGAGACCTACTCCGGAATCCAGGCTGATTTCCTGCGGGATCTGGCCGGATACATCATGGACCGGGTGGAGTAGATTATGAAGACAGCTGTACTGGAACGTATCGTCTCCCCTTCAGACATCCAAAATCTCTCCATCAAGGAAATGGAGATCCTGGCCGAAGAACTCCGGGAGTTGATCATAAGCACCATCTCCAGGACAGGGGGGCATCTGGCTCCCTCTCTGGGCGTGGTGGAACTGACGGTGGCCATCCTCAATCTTTTCAATCCGGACGAAGACAAGATCATCTGGGACGTGGGGCACCAGGCCTATGCCTACAAGATCCTGACCAAGAGGAGGGAAAAATTTTCCACCATCCGGCAGTATCAGGGTCTGAGCGGATTTCCCAGCCCCAAGGAGTCCGACTACGACCACTTCGGAGTGGGGCATTCCTCGACCTCCATTTCAGCAGGATTGGGCCAGGCCGTGGCCCGGGACCTTCTCGGCCTGGATCACAAGGTTCTGGCCGTGATCGGAGACGGCTCCATGACCGCCGGCCTGGCCTACGAGGGCCTCAATCAGGCCGGTGGACTGGACAAGGACCTGGTGGTGGTCTTAAACGACAATGAGATGTCTATCTCCAAGAATGTCGGGGCCCTGTCCTCTTTCTTCAGCAGAAAACTGGCGGATCAACGCTACCTGCGCTTTCGGGAAGATCTGAAATCCTGGCTGGAACAGGTCCCGCGCATCGGGGAAGAGCTGGTCAACTACGCCCGCAAGAGCGAAGACTCCCTCAAGAGCTTCTTTACCGCAGGCATGCTCTTCGAAGCCTTCAAATTCACCTATGTCGGGCCCATCAACGGACACAACCTGCGCCAACTGCGCAAGGTCTTTGAACAGGTCCGGTCCGTAAAGGGCCCGGTCCTCATCCACACCCTGACCACCAAAGGCAAAGGCTACCAGCCGGCGGAAAAAAATCCCACCTTTTACCATGGAGTTGGCTCTTTCAAGCCGGAGACCGGAGAACGCCGAAAAAGGAAGTCGGACCTGCTGCCGAACTACAGCAAGGTCTTTGGCGAAAGCCTCTGCCGTCTGGCCAGGGAACACCAAAACATCGTGGCCATCTCCGCGGCCATGCCCGAGGGCACCGGACTGGACTGCTTCCAGGAGGAATTCCCGAACAGATTTTTCGACGTCGGCATCTGTGAGCAGCACGCCGTGACCTTTGCCGCGGGGCTGGCCACCCAGGGCTTCAAACCGGTGGTGGCCATCTATTCCACTTTTCTGCAGCGTTCATTCGATCAGTTGATCCACGACGTCTGCCTCCAGGAACTGCCGGTCATCTTCTGTCTGGACCGCGGTGGGCTGGTCGGCGAAGACGGAGCCACCCACCACGGGGCCTTTGACCTTTCCTACCTGCGGCTGATCCCCAATCTGACCCTCATGGCCCCCAAGGACGAACCCGAACTCCAGGCCATGCTGGTCACGGCCCTTTCCCTGCCGGGACCGGCCGCCATCCGGTACCCCAGAGGGAGAGGACCGGGGCTTGCTTTGTCCTCAGACCCGCATTCTCTGGAGATAGGCCGGGGCGAACTTCTTCGGCCCGGAAAAGAGGTTATGATCCTGGCAGTGGGCAGTCTGCTCACCCCGGCCCTCAGGGCGGCCGAAGAGATGGAGCAGGAATCTCCCTCGAGCATCGGGGTCATCAATGCCAGATTCATCAAGCCCCTGCCGGAGAAAGAAATCCTGGATGCGGTTCAAACCTGCTCAAAACTGTTGATTCTGGAAGAAAACACCCTGGCCGGAGGTTTTGGCTCCGCGGTCCTTGAATATTTGAACGATCACTGCCTTATGTCCGGTCTGACCGTCAAACGCATCGGACTTCCCGACCGGTTTATTGAACACGGTCCGGTCGACCGGCTGCACCAGCTGGTCGGGATCGACGTACCGGGGATCAAGGAAGGGCTCAAGGAGCTTCTGGACTAGAAGAGAGTGAGGAGTGATCCGGAAGATGCTGCGATGTAAATTCTGACATGCTGGGATGCTGGGATGCTGGAATTGCAGAAGTAAAGAGGATGGGTGGATGGTTGGATGAGTGGACGGGACAAGAGCGGTGGAAATGTCGGGATTGCCAGAAGGGAGCATGAGGCAGCAGGCAGGGGTCAGAGGTCAGCCCTGCCTCTGGCAGGCCTGACATATAATTAATTAATTTATATAAGAATATTTAGCCAGGCTATTATGTATACTGATCCAATTTTGGTTTTATCGACAGAGGCACATGATTTCTCGACTTCTGGCCTTGTATTCACAAAAAGTCAAGTTGGATCAGTATAATTGGCTTGAAGACAACTATTGCCAGTTTGATAAAGGCAGAAACTTCAAAAATTGCCATGAAGTTCTGTAAGAGATTTCAGCAGCTGCTGTGACATACCGGCCACGATGACCGACCCTCCCCTGTCCCCTCCCTGGCCAGGGGGGGGAACTATAATTCGCAATATTTCAGAATGATATGTCAGATCATAGATAATTTCCAATAACTTGCGTTATGAAACAACCGCTCCCTGCGGTCGCTTGAAAAGCATTCCGAGCTCCGCGTTCCGCGGTTCCCCACTCCCCGCTCCGCAGTCCACACTCCGAGTTCCGAACTCCGAGCTCCGAGCTTCCCCAATCCGAGCTCCCCGCTTCCCCGCTTCCCCGCTTCCCTACTCCTCACTCCTCACTCCTCACTCCCCACTCCTCACTCTCTTCTCCTTGAGATCGCGGCGCAGGACCTTGCCCACGATGGATTTGG
>JAIPER010000219.1 GCA_021737115.1 Desulfohalobiaceae bacterium | reverse complement strand
GAACGTCGAGTGGAGTATGAATCATGATGGTCGAAAAGCGTCCCTTTTCCACGGTCATCCGTCACCTGGTGCTCTTGTCCGGAGTGGTCCTGGTCCTGTTTCCCATTTACGTGGCCCTAGTGGCCTCCTCACATCCCGTGGAAAATCTGCTCGGCCGCATCCCGGCCTGGTTCGGCGGGCAGTTCATCGATAACTACAAACAGATCCTGGGCAGCGGCATGAGCGCCGCCCGCAGCGCTCCGGTGGGCCTGATGATGGTCAACTCCCTGATCATGGCCCTGGGCATCGCCGTGGGCAAGATCTCCATCTCCCTCATCTCCTCCTACGCCATCGTCTACTTCCGCTTTCCCCTGCGTCCAGTTTTTTTCTGGCTCATCTTCATCACCCTCATGCTGCCTGTCGAAGTCCGCATTCTGCCGACCTTCCAGGTCATCGCCGACCTGCACATGTTAAACACCTACGCTGGGCTGATCCTGCCGCTTATCGCCTCAGCCACGGCCACCTTTTTGTTCCGGCAGTTCTTCATGACTATTCCGGACGAACTCCTGGAAGCCGCCCGCATCGACGGCGCGGGGCCGCTTCGCTTCTTCTGGGACGTGGTTTTGCCCCTGTCGCGAACCAACATCGCGGCCTTGTTCGTGATCCTGTTCATCTACGGCTGGAACCAGTATCTCTGGCCGCTGCTGGTGACCACGGAGGAGAACATGTACACCGTGGTCATGGGCATCCAGCGCATGGTCACCGCCACGGACTGGGTGCCTCAGTGGAACATGATCATGGCCACGGCCATCCTCGGGTTGCTGCCCCCGGTGATCGTGGTTCTGGTTATGCAGCGCCTGTTCGTCAAAGGACTTATTGAAACGGAGAAGTAAATGGCAGAAGTGCATCTGAAGGACGTGCGCAAAAGCTTCGGCAAGTCCGAGGTTGTGCACGGCGTCAGCGCCAAGATCACCGAGGGAGAGTTTCTGGTTATCGTGGGGCCGTCGGGCTGCGGCAAGTCAACAGTCCTGCGCATGATCGCCGGACTCGAGGACATCACCTCCGGGGAAGTACTGATCAACAACACCGTGGTCAACGATCTGGAGCCAAAAGCCCGCGACATCGCCATGGTCTTTCAGAACTACGCCCTCTATCCGCACATGAGCGTCTTTGCCAATATGGCCTACAGCCTCAAGGTCAGGGGAATTGCAAAAAAGGAGACCCGAAAACGGGTCGAGGATGCCGCCCGCATACTCGGCCTCTCCGATATGCTCGATCGCCGGCCGCGCCAGCTCTCCGGCGGGCAGCGCCAGCGCGTGGCCATGGGCCGGGCCATCGTACGCGAGCCCAGCGTGTTCCTTTTTGACGAACCCCTCTCCAACCTAGACGCCAAGCTTCGCAATCAGATGCGGGTGGAGCTGAAGAAGCTCCATCGACGCCTCGGCCACACCAGCATCTATGTGACCCACGACCAGATCGAGGCCATGACCCTGGCCGACCGGATCATGGTCATCCGGGAAGGTCACATGGAACAGCTGGCAGCGCCGACGGAAATCTACGAACAGCCGGCCTCCCTCTTCGTGGCCCGCTTCATCGGTTCGCCGGCCATGAACATGCTGGAGGCGGTCGTGGACCATGACCGCCTCAGCGTGACAGTTGCCGGACGGATCAATCTCAGGCTCAGACGGCCGCTTTCCCGGCCCGGAAGCTTCACCCTGGGCATACGTCCCGAAGACCTGCACAAGGCGGCTGAGCAACAGGGCAACGCCTTTCAGGCCCGGGTGGACCTGGTCGAGCCCCTGGGCTCCGATACCGTGATCCACTGCGGCATCGCCGAAATGGAAGACGCACTGATTGCACGCCTGCCCGGCAGCCCCAGGATTTCGGCCGGGGATACGATCCTGCTCGACCTCGACCCCACCAAACTCCACTTCTTCGACATCGAAAGCGGCGCCCGCATCAGACGGACAACACCCAGGCAGGATTGAAATTCGAAGTCTGAAATCAGAGGGCTATTTTCTTTTTCTTAACCGTGAACCCGGAACCTTTTTAGTACCTCCCATAGTCTTGCACCGCCCTCATGGCCGCATCAATATTCTGCAGCGGAGTCGTCGCCCCCAGATTGCACAGATAGAAATAGAACCCCGGGTTTTCTCTGCCAAGCCGCACATAGTATTTGACCCGCTCATAGATCTCGTCCGGTTGTGCGGTTGCCAGAAATACCGATCCCAGGCCTAGAACGAGGGGCAGGGAGTGGTCCGTGGCGTATTGTTTACATACTTCAGGCCCGATTTTTTCCAGATCCGGGTCTTGAACCTCGAGAAATGCGGGACAGACCTGTTTTTTCAAGGCAAACATATCCTCGGGTTTCTTAAAGTAGCGATCCCCCCACCAATTCGGCAGGTACACCTCCGGACCCACCAGCTCCCGCAAGCGCAGAAAATAGGGGACTACCCAGTCCTGCAGCATTTTCGGACTCAGAATCGGGGGCGAGGCCATGGCGTCGGCCCCGCCCAGCCCGTGCCCCGGGTAATCGTTTAACACCTGTTCTTTCAAGTACAGCAGATACGGTGCCAGCACCTCTTCGGTCAGGACGGTAAACAGTTCATCAACCCAGGCCGGGTCTTCGTAGATGTCGATGAGCAGGGTATCCACCCCCCGAAGCTGCGTGGCCAGACTGAACGGGGCCGTAAAGCGCATCACCGGTTTAACCCCGGTCAGTTCATGAAACAGACGGTACATGGCCGCAACGTTAGCGAACCGCCCATCTCTTTCAAAGTCAGGTGTTCGAATGTTTAGTACCTTGGATTTATCCTGCAGCAAACGATTGTGGGGATCGACGTCCGGCATGTTGTCGTCGCTGTAGCGAATGATCTGGCCCAGGCCTTCCGCCTCGATATTGTAGGCATCGAAATCCAGAAAAGGGATGTCGATATTCAGTTCCTCCATCCACTTGAGGACTGCGGGCACAAAGACCTCGGCCCTGGTGTAAAATTCCCGGGCCTTGAGTCCGCTTTGACGCATGGAAAATTCGTGCATCTGGGCCGCCACCGGGGCTCGATCCGGTGTTTTCCCGTTGAGAACGGTTCTGAAGCGGTTTTCACCGGCCTTAAAAAAGGATGGGGTGGGTGTGTAGTGAGCCATGCATTTTCTCCTGTGTTGATCCAGTGTCCCCCTTTTTCGGGAAGGTCTCTGGAATCAAGAGCCCGCCGTCCTTGACGGAACATTCATATAAATGATTCAAGACAGGAATTTGATTATAGAGGAGAAAAGAATCTTTTGTCCAGATCGTGCATAACCCGGGCCTGCGCTTTTGATCCGCATTTTGACGGGTCCTGTATTGTGCTGCGGAGTCGTTTCAACTCGCATATTGCATAAGAACATCAATAAGCTTAGTATTTGACCGGGAGGATGAACATGTCGACAAAAAGAACCTATGCAGAACTGGAAAAGCGGGTCCAGGAGCTGGAAAAAGCCGAACAGGACCGCCGGCAAAAAGAAGAGGCCCTGCGGGAAGAGAGGGATCTGGCCCGGGAATATCTTGACATAGCTGCAGTGGCCATCCTGGTCATTGACACCAAAGGGAACGTGTCCTTCATCAATAAGAAGGGCAGCGAGATCCTCGGCTATGACCAGGAGGAGATCATCGGGGCGGACTGGTTCGGTTTTTTGCCCCCGGGCAGCAAGGAGGACGTCAGATCCGTTTTCAGGAGATTGATATCCGGCCAAATTGATTCGGCTGAGTATTACGAGAATCCGGTTGTGACTGAAAGCGGCCAGGAAAGGGTCATCGCCTGGAACAATACCCTGCTCAAAGATGAGAACGGCAATCTCGTCGGCACCTTAAGCTCGGGACAGGACATCACCGGGCGCAAGCGGGTGGAGGAGGCCTTGCGCAGAAGCCAGCGCCTGTTGGAAGAAACTCAGAGGCTGACCAAAGTAGGCGGCTGGGAGTACGATGCAAAAGAGCAAAGAACAACCTGGACGGATGAAGTCTACCGTATCCATGGCGTGAGAAAAAACGAATTCGATCCCAACGACCTGCAGCAGGATCTGGACTTCTACGCTCCGAAGGATCGAAAAACCATCAAAGAAGCTTTTTCCGATGCCATGCATCAGGGGAAACCCTACGATCTGGAGCTTCGTTTTGATTCGGCAACAGGAGATCGTCTCTGGGTCCGGACCATCGGCAATCCTGTCATGATAAAGGGGAAAGTCAGGAAGGTGTTCGGCATCATCATGGACATCACCGAGCGGATCCAGGCCGAAGAGGAACGGGTCAAGCTGCAGGAGCAGTTGATCCAGGCCCAGAAGATGGAGTCCGTGGGACGGCTGGCAGGCGGGGTGGCCCATGATTTCAACAACCTCCTGAGCCCCATCCTGGCCTATTCGGAAATGCTGCTGGACGACCTGCCCGGAGCCGATTCTAGGCGGCAATTGGCTGAAGAAATCCGCACCGCGGCCAGAAGAGCAAGCGATCTGACCCGCCAGCTTTTGGCATTCGGGCGCAAACAGACCCTGGAAATACAAACCCTGGACCTGAATCAGATCGTTAAGGACTTCGAAAAGCTTCTCCGCAGGACCATTCGCGAGGATGTCTCCATCAAGCCCTATCTGTCCTCCAGGCCGTTGCCGGTCAGGGTGGACCGGGGCCAGATGGAACAGGTGCTCATGAACCTGGCCATCAATGCCCAGGACGCCATGCCGGGAGGCGGAACCATGACCGTCACCACGCAGCAGATCGACCTGGACGAGGACTATGCCAGAACCCACCAAGGCGTGACACCCGGGCCGCATGCCATGCTGGCGGTCAGCGACACGGGCGTCGGGATGGAAAGGGAAACCCTGGAACAGATCTTCGACCCTTTTTTCACTACGAAGACAAAAGGGGAAGGGACCGGTCTGGGGCTGGCCACGGTCTATGGGATCGTCAAGCAGCACGGCGGAAACATCTGGGTCTACAGCGAACCAGGCCTGGGGGCCGTGTTCAAGGTCTACCTTCCCTTGAACAAGGAAGCCCAAAAAGAGTCAGAACCGTCCCCGGAAAGAGAAAAAACCGCGACCAGGGGCACGGAGACCATCCTGGTGGTGGAGGACGACGATAAGGTCCGGAAACTGGCCGCCACGATTTTGGAAAACCGGGGCTACACCGTGCTGCAGGCAGGAGACGGACAAATGGCCCAGGATACGGTTCGCAGCGAAGAAGGCGCGATCCATCTTCTCCTCACGGACGTGGTCATGCCCGGCATGAACGGCAGGGAGGTCTACAGGGAGCTGGCTTCACTGCGGCCTGGACTGAAGGTCCTCTACATGTCCGGATACACGGATGATGTCATTTCCCAGGGTCAAATCCTGGAGGAAAAGGTGGAATTCATCCAGAAGCCCTTCGGTGTGGAGCAGTTGGCGGCCAAAGTGCGTGAGGTCCTGGATCAGGAGCAGGCTGTTCCGATGAATCCCTGATCGGCGATTGGTCATATGTGCTACTGTGGGCCACAGATGGGAACTTCAGTGCCTGTTCGAAATTTATATGGTCATCTCACATGGCCGGTTATACACGAGGTGAATGCATGACGAAAAAGCCTGTGGCCGCCGGGAAAAGCAGCCTGGATCTGATCGATCTGCCCGGTTTCTTTGTCGCCGTCGAAATCCATCCAGGCGCTCAGGTGCTCGATGCAGCCTGCGGGGTCGGACTTTACAGCCTGGAGATTTCGAAAGTGTTGGATGAAAGAGGTCTGATCCAGGCCGTGGACCTCTGGAAAGAGGGACTCGATAGCCTCAAGGACACGATTCGAGACAGAAACATCACCAACATCAATCCCGTACTGGCCGATATCACCAAGCACATTCCCCTGGAGAACGAGTCGATCGACTTCTGCCTCATGGCTACGGTTCTTCATGATCTCTCACCTGAGGAACAGGCCGCCGCTCTTCTGGAAACAGGCAGGGTTCTAAAGCCCGGCGGCACTCTGGCTGTCATCGAGTTCAAAAAAATCGATACCGGGCCTGGACCGCCGGTCCATATCCGCATTTCAGAACAAGAGGCAGAAGACAAAATCCAAAAATTCGGCTTTCGAAAAACCGATCATGGAGAAATCGGCCAATACAACTACCAGATGAAATTCGAAAGAAGAGCCTGAAATTGAGACTTCGTATCAACGTTTTGACATTTAAACGTAAGGGACATTTTATTGTGAATAATTTGCAAATCGAGGTTTCAGGTGTCAGCCCTGCCTCTGGCAGGCCTGACATATAATTAATTAATTTATATGAGAAATTTAGCCAGGCTATTATGTAATTGGGTTGAAGACAACAATTGCCAGTTTGATCAAAAAAGAAACTTTGAGTCACCTCATCCGTCA
>JAIPER010000218.1 GCA_021737115.1 Desulfohalobiaceae bacterium | reverse complement strand
AGACCTCCCGGGCTGACAGGGAAGGGACCTGAAAGAAGTGTTCAAACAGGGCGTTCTTTTCCAGGAGGGCCTTCTCGATCTTTTTCTGCATCAGGGAAGGATCGAGGACATCGGCCGCCCTGATCCCGATTCTAGCCGCCTTGTCTTCATAAGCCGGACCGATTCCCCGGCCGGTGGTTCCGATCTTGTCGTCGCCCATTTTTTTCTCTTCCCTCAGGGTGTCCAGCCGCTTATGATAGGGCAGGATCAACTGGGTCTTGTAACTGACCTTCAGCCGTTTGGGATCTGCGGCAATCCCGAGTTTGTTCAAAGTGTCCACCTCGGCGCAAAACACTTCCGGATCGAGGACCACGCCGTTGCCGATGAGACATTGCTTGTCTTCATGGAGAATGCCGGAAGGGATCAGGTGGAGGATCAACTTCCTGCTTCCGACCACCAGTGTGTGTCCGGCGTTGTTTCCCCCCTGAAAACGAACAATCACATTGGCCTCTTCTGTCAACAGATCCACCACCTTCCCCTTTCCTTCGTCTCCCCACTGGGCCCCGATGACAACGGTATTCTCCGACATGCGCACACTCCCCTCAGGTATTCTTTCCGTTCCAGTCACTATTTTTAAAATCAATGACCTTGCCGGTTCCTTTTTTCTTTTTTTCAACAGATTGCGACGATTCTCCCCGGTCCTCTTCTCTCTTGGCCGGGGTTTTCCTATACGGATGAGGCTTTCCTTTTTTGGAATCGGCCCACTTCAGGTTAAACAGCTGGTTTTTCCAGTGCACCGACTGGATAATCCCCAGGATGAGCACACTCTCTTCCCATTTCTGAGTGGGCTCGAACCTCTTTACAATATCATGATATTTTTCCCAGAGCTGCAAAAGCGAGGCTTCGTCATAGGAGCGCAGCTCTTTTGCTATTTTTTTCAACCTGTTTTCCACATCATCCCCCGGTATGTTCCATCCCAAGGTCCGGTGAGCACAGGGAGGCGGCTCCCTGCATCGGCCTGCTTAGGTATTGCCAGTTCAAGTTCGGGACAATTGCCACCAACCAAGTCTTATGGTAGGTATTATTTCTTCCGCAGACAAAAAAACCTAGACATTCATTTCAACATCTCTGTTGTCTGTCAAGTAAAAAAGGAGTGACGCTCATGCCAACTTTACAAAAAATGTACCACTCGCTGCAGTCGGATCCCTTTCCCGAATCCCTGAAACTGAGCCTGGGGGACCAGGAACTGGTCTTTCAGAAACGGACCTGGGAAATAGGGGGGGAGCAAAAGGGACTGCGCTACGGAGAGAACCCGGATCAGCCCGCAGCCCTCTATCAGTTGAGGCAGGGAGATCTCGAACTGGGAGAGGTTGGTTTTCGCGGCCCCGGACAGGGACTGGTCTCAGGGATGACAAGCGAACAGATCATCCAATCCGGGAAACATCCCGGAAAAATCAATTTGACCGATGTGGACAACGGCATAAACATCCTTCAATACCTGACCAGGAAACCGGCCGCGGTTATCCTGAAACACAACAACCCCTGCGGAGCCGCCTGGTCGGACCAAGGGATATTCACCGCCCTGGACAAAGCTTACTCCAGCGACCGTATTGCCGCATTCGGGGGAAGCGTTGTCCTCAACCAGCCACTCAGCAAAGAGGGGGCCAAGTTTATCAGCGACCACTACTTTGAAGTGGTGGCCGCCCCTGAATTTGAACCCGGGGCCGTGGATCTTCTGAAGACCCGACAGAACCTGCGCATCCTCAAACTCCCCAAACTGGGGGAACTCAACTCCCTGGCCGCCGTACCCCACCTGGACCTGAAGTCCCTGGTGGACGGAGGCATCATCGTCCAGTTTTCGTTTCGAAACACCATTCGCTCCGAGGATGACTGGATTCCGGCCCAGGCCGAAAAAGACGGCAGCACCGTCCTGGCCAGAACGCCGACGGCTCAGGAATCCGAAGATCTGCTCTTTGCCTGGGCCGTGGAATCCGGGGTGACCTCCAATTCGGTGATCTTCGCCAAAAACGGGGCCACCGTGGCCATCGGAACGGGAGAACAGGACCGTGTGGGATGCGTGGATCTGACCATCTACAAGGCCTCTGTCAAATACGCTGACAAGCTGACCTATGAAGAGACCGGGCTTTCCCTCTACCAGCTCAAAGCCCAGGCCAGGCAGGACGAAGCTTCGGCCAAGATACTGGACGACATCCACCAGCGCACCAGAATCGCGAAAAACGGGCTTCGGGATTCAGTCTGCGTTTCAGACGGATTTTTTCCTTTCCGGGACGGCCTTGATCTGATCATCGAACAGGAAGCCACGGCCATTGCCCAGCCCGGAGGTTCAGTCAACGACTTCGAATGCATTGAAGCCGTGACTGAAGCCGACCCGCAAGTGGCCATGGTCTTCACCGGTCAACGTTCCTTTAAGCACTAATATACTGAAAACCTCAATTATGACGACCGTAAGTATAAGCCAGCATGAAACTCGATCAAGCAAACATCACCCCGGGCTGTCTGGTGGAATACCTCCACGACAACCAGCCTCTGCTCGGATTTGTCCAGGAAGAACAGGGTCGACAGCTCAGGGTCCTGAACCACAACAAAAGACAGGTCAAGCTGACCCTGTCCCGGGTCCTGCCCTGGGTGGGCCCCAAGCTGTCAACGCAACTATCCAGATCCGAAATCCTGGACGCCATCAACGCGCACGACCAAAAACGCCGGAAGATCCAAGCAGAGATCGATTCTGCCGAACTCTGGGAACTGACCATGGGGGAAATTTCCGAGGGCACTGCAAACTGGTTCGCCGGACTCCTCTGGAACACCCCGGACGAGGACCAGGTTGCAGCCGTGGGCAGGGCCATGCTCGAAAACAAGGCCCTCTTCAAATTTCAGCCGCCCTGTTTCAAGGTCTTCGATCCCGAGACGGTCCAGGCCAAGCTGGCCGAACAGGAATCTTTGAGAAAAAAAAGGCTGCTTCTGGCCCATGGACAGTCGTTCTTCCAGGCCCTCCTGGAAAAGGCCTGGAAAGAAGATGCCGCCGAGCTGCCTGAACTGCCTCCGGAAGTGGCCAGCGAACTCAGCCGGATTCTGCTGTCAGGGATCAGAGATCCCGAAGATCCGGAGTTTGTATCCGTCTGGAAAGTCCTGCGCAAAGGGCTGCCCGATGATCCCCATCTGCCTCTGCTCCTGGCCCAGGCCTGGGACCTCCTGCCAAAACACTACAACTACCTTCTTGACCAGGCCGGCTATAACTGGGGCGATGCCTGGGCGGAAGGATTTGAACAGGAGATCGAACAGCAGATCCGGACCGTCCAGGCGCAAAGGGAAGAAGATGAAGACCTGAACCTTATCAGCATAGATTCGAAGAGCACCAGGGATATCGATGACGCCTTCACCATTGAACCCTCTCCCCGGGGCTTTGTTCTGAAACTCGGTCTGGCCTGTCCGGTCATGGGCTGGGATTTCGGATCAAAACTAGACCAGAGGGTCTTCCAGAGGATGAGCAGTCTCTATCTCCCAGAAGGCACGAGTCACATGCTCCCGGAAAAACTGGGCACCGGCTTCTTCAGCTTGCATGCCGGGACCTCAAAACCAATCCTTCTCTTTACGGCCGAGCTGGACCAGGAGGGCCAACTCCTGGACATGGAGTTCCGAACAACCCGGACAACCGTTGCCGCCAACAAGACCTACGACCAGGCGGAACAAGAGCTCGAGCACGGGGACAATCCAGTTTTGAACCAGGCCCTGGAGCTGGCCGGAAAGCTCAGGGAACAGCGCATCAAAAACGGGGCGGTCATCATTGAACAGGAAGATCCGTCAATCGTGCTCGGAGCCCGGGACGATGACTTCGAGGTCCTTCTCCAGGCCGCTGAGACCCACCCCGGAGCCCAGCTCATTGTCAGCGAATTGATGATCCTGGCCAACCAGGCCGTGGCCGAGTGGGCCATCGCCAAGGACCTCCCCCTGATCTACCGCACCCAGGACATCGCTTTGCCCGGGGACAGGGCCGGCGTCTGGCAGGATCCGGTGGATATCTATCACCTGATCAGGGAGTTGAGCAGCGCCAAAATCGACACCGCCCCCAGGCCCCACTCCAGTCTGGGGGTCAGCTCCTATGCGCCTGTTACCTCTCCCCTGCGCCGGTACGTTGATTTCATGAATATGGCCCAGGTCCATTCGCTTTTAAGCGGCAACAGGCCCCTGTGGAGCAAAGAGGAGCTCGAGGCCAAGCTGCCCTACCTGACCGCCAGGATGCAGGCCGTGACCAACATCCAGCGCAGCCGGACCAAGTACTGGAAGTTGCTTTATTTTCAAAGGCATTGTAAAGTCCAGCACTGGTCGGGAGTCGTCGTGGGGATCAACGACAAACGGATCACCCTGTCCCTGCCCGAATCCCAGATCATGATCCAGGGTCATAGAAACATCTTTAATGAAAAAACCGGCCTCGGCGACCGCTACACCCTCAAGCTGGGGAAGGTGAACCCCTTACAAGACGAAATCAAAATCATGGATGCCTGGGAGGAATCATGAGCACCTTTCTTATTTGTCTTTTCTGGCTGGCTCTGACCTATATCATCGGTTCGCTTCCCTTTGGTCTCATCATTTCAAAAATCACGACCGGGGAGGATCCCAGACTTTCCGGCAGCCAGAACACCGGAGCCACCAATATCGCCAGGACCTGCGGCCTGCGGTACGGGATTCTGACCTTCCTCCTGGACATGGCCAAGGGCTTCATCCCCCTGCTTCTGGCCATGACCTTGAGCGAATCAATACTTTTTCTCAGTCTGACCGGTCTGGCCGCTATCAGTGGACATATGTATTCGGTCTTTCTCAACGGCACAGGCGGCAAGGGAGTGGCCACGACCATAGGGGTCTTTGCTGCTCTAGCCCCGACGCCTTTGTTCTGGAGTTTGGTCATCTGTCTGTTTATCATCTGGTTCACCGGCTACGTCTCAGTGGGCTCCCTGGCCCTGACCCTGTCCCTGCCGATTCTGCTCATCCTGAGCTTCAATCTGTCATTTTTTCTCCTGAGCCTGGCGGTCATGTTTCTGGTCTTTTTCAAACATAGGGACAACATCGTCCGTTTGGCCAGAGGCGAGGAAAACTCCTGGAAATTCAAACGTGCAGCCTGAAAGACAGGCTGCACGTTTGAATATAGGGAGTTTTCGATGAAGAATTAAAGAATGAGTTGTTATGCTTACTATTTCCGCTGAAACACCAGTCAGCCTCTCTCCGGGACAGACGGCCATCCTCTGCCCAGGTCCTGCAGCTATCGTTCCAGGCCAGCTTATTTCCCGGGAAAATATCCTCTCCCTTCCCGCGGGCACCAGCCTGGGGTCTGAAGAAGATTCGGCCCGGCTGCAGGCCGCGGGCAGCATCTGGCTGCCCGGGCCAGAGCACGCCCGCAGAGGCTTTGTGCTCCGGGTCCTGACGGAATGCTCCTTTGGGCCCGATCCGATTTGCCTGCAGGCCTGGCGCAAAAACTTCAGCCTGGCCTGGGTCACCCTGAGGGACAAAGGGGCCAGGGGAGAAAGAACGGACGAGAGCGGCCCCATTATTCCGGAACTCGTCCAAGCGGTCCTCCCCCTGGATCTGGCCCAGGGGTTCATTCTGCCGGACGACGAGGCCGAGCTGAAAGGGCTCCTCGTGCACCTGGCCCTTGAGGAAAAATACGACCTGATCGTGACCAGCGGGGGCACAGGAGCCGCCCCACGGGATATCACCCCGGAGGTCACCGCTTCCATCCTGGAGAAGGACCTCCCCGGTTTCGAGCAGGCCATGGTCCGCTCCTCCCTGGACAAGACGCCTCACGGAATGATCTCCCGGGCCAGGGCCGGCCTGCTGGGCACGAGCCTGATCATCAATCTGCCGGGCAGTCCCAAGGGGGTCCGGGAAAACCTGACCGCCCTGCTTCCGGCCCTCAGGCACACTTTGGACAAGGTCCGGGGCGACCAGACTGACTGTGCAATCTAGCCTTGAATATATCGATACCATATACAAGCATGCTGTTACAATAAAGCTCAAGTTACAGCTGCCAGTTTGATCAAGGAAAAAACCTCAATTTGAGTCACTGGCACTCTCTTTACGAACCGGGCGGCAGAGTTCTCTTGCGCGACCTCGCTGGGAGGTTCTCAGGTTTTCTTAGGCTCGCGAAATGGGGGAAACCGGACCGCGTCAACGGCTTCAAACCATAAGACTGCAGAAGATTCTCATTCATGCAACATCAATGTTTGTAGCAGAGCCTAAGAGTCCGGAGGGGGCAGGGATCCCCCATGAGCGAGCCTTAGAAAACCGAGAGCCGGAAGCGTTTAAGCGCAAGAGAGCCCTGTGACCGGTTCGAACTATTCCGCATTTTTAAATGAAGTTTCATATGAGAG
>JAIPER010000217.1 GCA_021737115.1 Desulfohalobiaceae bacterium | reverse complement strand
TGATGACCGGTTCGAAAAGAGGGTGCCGATCCTAAAAACTGGAGTTTCTCCATTGATCAAACTGGCAAAGACGGACTTCAGCATGATGAGTTAAACTGCAGGCCAATAAATTCTTATATATTAATTAATTATATGTCAGATTTGCCAGAGGCAAATCTGACATCTGACACCTGATACCTGACCTCTGGTTTCAACCGTGAACCGTGAACCGTGAACCTGGAACCACTTCTATAAAGGCACGCAGATGGAATTGAATTAATTTTATTACTTGTTATAATAGGGTCCAAGACAACGACCTTCACCGCCTGCTTTGATGGATGTCCATGTCCTTCATCTTGTAAAGCAGGGCCCTGTAGCTGATCTTGAGAGTCCTGGCCGCTACCTTCCGGTTCCAGTTGGAATCCAGAAGCACTTTCTCGATGATGTTCTTCTCCACCCGTTTCACCACCTGGTCTCTGACCTCCTTTAAAGAGGGGAAGTGGCCGTTATCCGGATCGAAGTTTTTGATGATCTCCTGGTCGTGGATGAAATCATGGCCGGAATTGTGTTGTTGCGGCTCATCCATCAAATATCCGTTATTGCCGTTCCCTGCCCGGTTTAGATTGGCCTGCATCGCTTCCTTGATCTCCTGGCTGTTGCCGAAGACGGAATGTCTCTGCAGGTAGTTGACCAACTCCCGAACATTCCCTGGCCAGTGGTACTGATGGAACAGTTCGATCAAATCCGAAGGCAGGTCTCTCTTTGGCAAATTCTTTACTTCTTGCAGGTAGTTGTTGAAATACTCCACCAGGGACAGAATATCTTCTTTTCTCTCTCGCAGGGGGGGGACATGAATGGAGATCGTGCTTAAACGGTAGAAAAGATCTGCTCTGAAATTATTTGCAGTTATTTCTGCATCCAGGTCCTGATTGGTCGCCGCTATGATCCTGGCCTTGACCTCCTGCGGGGCATGACCGCCCACCCGGTAATATTCCCGGTCCTGGAGGACCTGAAGCAGCTTGGACTGGGTATAGTTCGGCAATTCCCCGATTTCATCCAAAAAGATGGCGCCTTCTTTGGCCTGTTCAAATTTGCCGCTCTTTGTCCGATCCGCTCCGGTAAAGGCCCCTTTTTCGTAACCGAACAGTTCCGACTCAAGGAGCTCGGAAGGCAGGGCGGCACTGTTGACCTTGACGAAAGGTCTATTCCTCCTGTTTGAATGATAATGCAGAGTTCGGGCGATCAACTCCTTCCCGACGCCGCTTTCACCGGTGATCAAGACGTTTAAGTCCAGGCTGCTCACTTTGCGGGCTATTTGCAGCACTTTTTGTATGGCCGGACTTGTCCCGATAATAACTGGTTCTTGAAAATTCATACTATCAACTTTTGGTCAACAGATTATTGATCTTCCGGGATAAACCATCGAGTTGAAATGGCTTCGGCACAACGAGGGTTGCTTCGTGTTGCGCAGTTTTCTCAGGGTGCTTTCCATAGGCAGTGATGGAGATGATGGGCACTTCCGGGTTGATTTTCCTGGCTACCTTGATCAGGCCTATGCCGCTCACATAGGGAAGACGGATATCGAGAACAATTAAATCGTAATTTTGCTGCTGTATAAAATCCAGCCCCTCTAATCCATCCGCGGCCGTTTTGACCTGGAAGCCGAGTTGCTCGAGGTATTCTTTCAGAATCTCACGTATAGACGCGTCATCATCGATAATTAGTATTCTTGAATTGCTCATGAACCGACCTTTTTAATGACCTTTTAAAGGACTCCATTCACTCCATTGTATCCGGGTTAAAAATAGAACAA
Source organism: Desulfohalobiaceae bacterium (assembly GCA_021737115.1). Lineage (GTDB taxonomy): Bacteria > Desulfobacterota > Desulfovibrionia > Desulfovibrionales > Desulfothermaceae > JAABTT01. The sequence continues at coordinate 4,572 of JAIPER010000217.1, read as the reverse complement.
TCTACCCTTCTATCGTAAATTACATAGCAAATTATGTACCGTTATCGGAACAATTGAAAAAAAAGAGAAAAATGATTTTTATTATCTTAAATATCAACACCTTAATGATGAACCGTGCATCGAGCCCTGGAAAGCCAATCATGAAACAGGCAAGGCAATGAGAGGATCTTTGTCTGGAAAAACCAGACAACCCAGTCCAGGCCTCTAAATCAGTGTCTGGAAAAAGTGGACGCGTCTGGAAAAGGTGGACAGCTGGATCAGTTGGGCAGTGTCAGTGAATCAGTGAATCAGTGAATCAGTGAATCAGTGAGTCAGTGAGTCAGTGAGTCAGTGAATCGGTGATAAGAAGCATAGGGCATAGGGCATAGGGAAGAGGGTGGAAATGCTGGGATGCTGGGATGCTGGAATAACGACATAAGGGCATAGGGAAGAGCAGTGATTCAGTGATTCAGTGAATCAGTGAGTCAGTGATCGGTGATAAGACGCAGAGGGTATAGGGAAGAACAGTGATTCAGTGATCAGTGACCGGTGAAAGCACAGACAGAGGGGGAAGAAGGGTGTTCACGGTTGAAACACACTGACTCACTGATTCACCGACTTACTGACTCACCGAATGGACTTACTGACTCACTGAATGCTCTATGCTCTCTGCCTCTTCACGACAGTCCCTCCAGGTAGTTCAAGTCTTTTGTCTGTGTATTCTTGGTCCCTAGGGCCAAGACCTCGGTCTTGCTTTTTCCATTTTTTTTCCAATAGACCCGCCCCCTGTAGGCGAATACGCTCTCCAAGGCCGACACCTCGCCTTTTTTGGAAAAAACCTTTCGCTTCACCCTGATCAGGCCGGGATCCCGATCCAGGGTATGGATGACCTCTTCAGCCTTGAGTTGCATGTCATCCGGGAGATGCACAAAACCTTCCACCGCCCGGTCATGAAATTCGGTTTTTTTATAGAGAACCTTAAAACGTTTGCGGATCATGGCGCATTCTTTCTCCCTCTTCTTGGATGAAAGTGCCTGCACAGACCTCAAGCGGTCCACTTCCCCGGCGAGTTGCTCTATTTCATGTTCCCGCTCCTGACGTTTGCCCTTGCTCTCATGCAGTTTCTCCTCCAGGGCCTCCATCTCAGCCAAGGCCTCCTGTTCAGTCATCTGAAGTCTCTGGACCGCCTGATTCAAGTCTTTCTGCTGACTGTCGATCTTTTCCCGGTATGCCCGCTCCTTGGCCGTGGCTTCCTGGAGACTGGACTGGGCTTGTTGCAGCCTCTGCTGGGCGTCTTTGAGATCTCGCTCCTGTTGCCTGGTCAAATTTTCAGCCTCTCTGGCGTTGGACCAATAGCTCAGACACAAGATCCCGGTAAAGATCAGAATGTAAAAGACCAGAACGCTGTTTGACAGCCAGGTATTTCTGGGGATCTCCACCGACAGGGAAAAGACCAGACCCTCCTCCAGGATCTGCATATTTTCTTTGGCCACTTTGGAGGCGTCTCTCCCTCCGGACAACGACTGCAGATCGGAGTCAGCCTGAAGGTCATAAGTCTGGTGCATCTCAAGGCTTGGATATATCACCCGCCCGGTTTCCGTCCTGACCACAATTCGGGCCGAGGGTCCCAATCCAGTTAGCCAGCGTGAATTCAGGTAAGCCTGGATATTGCCCCGGATTTCCTCCTGCACCTTCTTTTGTCCCGCCAGCAATTCGTCGGGATTGGTGATGAGCCGGCCCATCAAGTCCGACTTCCAGGTGTTCTGGAGATATACCTCCAGGCCCTGAATGGAAAAGATGTACAGGACCGGAGGCAAGAAGACGCACATAAAGAGGATGCGGAAGGAGAGATGCTTCAAAACGAGGCCTCGAACTACGCTGTAGTGTTCTTGGTTCGTGGTTTCGTCCAAGTCGGAAAAAGGCAGTTTTTTAGCCGCCCGCTTCGCTCGACACCCGCAGACGACGCAGACTTTTCGCCGGCGGACAATTGCCGACGAAAAATTGCCATCGCTACCGCGATAACGCCCAGATAAAATCGCATCGCCTTCCCTCTGATATTTGCCCGAAGGGCTGAGCCCTTTTGGCCGAGTCCTGCCTTTCTCCGACACGGCCAAAAAAACCTTACTGCCAACTTCTATTCTTGAACGGCCTGTACAGGGGATCACCCACCAGGACCATCTTCCAGGAGAGGTAGGGCAAGGAGAGAAAGTAACATTCGCCGAGACTCCAGAAGCCATCCAGCAGAACCCTGAAAAATATCTCCGGCAGGGGAAAGGCCTGGACATAAGGCTCGGACACCGGGCCCAGGGTGGCGGCCACCCCTTTCTCCAGCATTCGCTTGCACCAGACCTGGCTCTTGCCCTTCAAGGTGGTGCACTCGCTGCTGGCGATATGGTAGCCGATAGAACCCGCCTCCCAGGTAAAGGCATCCACATAGCGGGCCAGGCTGTACCAGCCGCAGTAAAGGGCCGTTTGCGGGCAGTCGCCCGGCTGGAAAAGATGCTCTGAGCTTTCCTTGTTCACCTCCATAACATCTATTTGTTGAAGGAATTTTGCGGCGCGATGAACGGAATTGTCATAGAGGGCATAACCTGACAGCTTTTTGCCTTGTTCAGGCTTTGACCATCTGGCGTCAAAATAGGCCCGTCCCTGCAATCCTTTTTTCTCTGCTTGCAGGCTGTCATCGATGATCCTTTTGACCGTCTGCGGATCCGGCCCGTCAAGCCTCGACACAAAAAGGACCTGCTTCTTTTTGACCGGCAGCTCGTCCTGCCGGTTTTGGAATTGAAGGCAAAAAGGGTTGGGAATCCACATGGACAGAGAGTACTTTTCAACCTGGACCAAGGCCAATTCAGAATCGACCGAGGCTCCCATGTTCCGCCTGCTTTGCTCGCTGCGGATTTTCTGTTTGATCCGTTTCAGTTCCTCCTCCAGCCGTTCCCGATCTCCGGAATCGGATATCTGCAATTTGTCAGCAATGTTTTGCTTTTGCTGAAGAATCTTCTGAAATACTCTTTTTTCTTTTCCAGATAATTCCGGCGACTTGACCTTGAGCGGTACCCCGTACACCAGAACCAGACAGCGAATCCTGGATCTGCCTTCCTTTTGCAAATACCGGCGCACCGGAGCGACGAGCGACTTCTCATATTCTTTTCGGCTGCAGACCTCTTTGTCAGTGATCCAGACCTGCAGAAGGTTGTCTGAGGGGATGTTGCGCTGTTGCATGTAATACCCGGCCAGACCCACACTCCTGGCCGCCTTCTTGTTGGCCACCACCAGGATCTCCTCAGGAAAGAGCTCCGCCGCCCCCTGCACAGGCACCACCAGCGCCACTGCAAAGAACAATGCCAGGCTGAAGAGACGATACTTCATCACTCTGATGAATGTGAGCTCAACATTGATAATGAGCCTGTTTCGAAGGGATACAATTTTTTTGCCGCCCGCTTCGCTCGACGCAGAGGACGGTTTTTTTCTCTGCGGCAGACCGTTGCCGCAGGGAAAGTGTCCGATCAACTGTCACCAAAGGACAACGATTTCATTACGGAATTGGCCGAAAAATCCTCCACACAAGAAAGAACAAAAACAGCACTACCACCACGAACAATTTGTGGGTCATGGTGAATTGGAAAAGTTGGAGCATCTTTTCAAAGAACCAGGGAAGTTCCTGTTCGCACTCTTCCCTGTATGATCTGAGCTTCACCTCCCCCACCAGATTTCTCTCAGGCATGAAAACCTGGTCAGAAAAGGCCTGACGCAGGGAGTCGTCCTGGCCGGAGGGCACATCGAACCAGACCGAGAGGGGTGTGTCCGTTTCCAGATAACCGCCATACCCGGGGGCAACCGGCATGGACAGCCATGGCTCCAGAGCATGGGTCTCCCAGGGCTGCAGCCCTGAGTCTTCAACCGGTCGGCCGACTGACTTTTGACCCCCGGTCTGGTTTTCGGTTGGCTCTCTCTGATTCAGAACATGTTGACTGAAGGGAGACCCCTTGTCTTTGGCTGGTTCGTCGTGGTCCTGCCTTGCGTATTTCTCAACCAGTTTCATGAGCTTCAGATTCGCGTCCAAAATAGCCTCAAGCAGAAAAACATCCAGGGTGATGCTCTTTCTGTAGGCATTCTCGGCAGGCATCTTATTCTGCTGCAAACCAGGGATCGAGGGTAAAAAGGAAGCGTGAACCGGATCTGTTTTCTTCAATGGGCCGCACTCGCCCCTTGTCGCCAGGCCCGGTGAAACAAGAAAAACAAGGCCGGCAATACAGATGAGAGCTCTGTATCCAGGGATGAATGCCCTGTCCATAAATTAGGCTCAGGTTCCACGATTGAAACCAGAGGTCAGAGATCAGATATCAGCGAGCCCTGATAGCTGGGAAGATCCTGCCCGAAGGGCGGAGCCCTTTTGGCCCTGTCTTGCCTTTCTCCGACACGGTAGTTCTTTTACTTCTGACGTCTCTTACTTCTCGTATGAGACTCCGGTTATAGACAGCGAACCGGTCACAGGGCTCTCTTTCGCTAAGACGCTTCCGGCTCTCGGTTTTCTAAGGCTCGCTCATGGGGGATCCCTGCCCCCTCCGGACTCTTAGGCTCTGCCCTAAA
>JAIPER010000216.1 GCA_021737115.1 Desulfohalobiaceae bacterium | reverse complement strand
AAAAATTCGGACCTATACGGTTTGCTTGTAGGGGGCAGCATGCTACGCCCTGAACAAAGATGGAAATTTCATGAAACCTTCTTGGGCAGAGAATGCTCTGCCCCTACAGCTCGGAAAAATCAAAATTAGAACTGCTGGCGAAGCCCGCTTTAGGTTTTCAAAACAAGCAGGATGGTGTACGCTTTATACACTACCGGACGTTACACGGCGCCGAAATTTAACCTCATGGTCCGCCGGAACCGGATCAGAGTTGCCTGCTGGAGAAAACAATTAAATAATTATATGTCAGATTTGCCTCTGGCAAATCTGACTATGGTCATCTTCTACTGATCCAATTTTGGTTTTTACAACAAAGGTTATCGACCCCAAGGCTCCAGGCCAAAATTTCACAAAAAGCCAAGTTGGATCAGTATCGTAGCCAACCGGGTCAGGGAAGAAATAGAGATTTCTATGGAAGTGTTGATCAAAAAGGATAGCGGGCAACTGGCCAGGGCCGGGGCTGAAATCTGCAGGACAGCGGCCCTGGAGGCCGTTCAAAAAAAAGGGAGGTTCACCCTGGTCCTCTCCGGAGGCTCCACTCCGCGCCCGATGCACAGACTTCTGGCCCGTGAACCGCACCTCGGAGAAATACCCTGGGACAAAACCCATATTTTCTGGGTCGACGAACGCTGCCTGGAGCCGAACGATCCGGAAAGCAATTACGGACAGGCCGAAGAGGACTTTCTGATCAAGATTCCTCTGCCTCAAAATCACATCCACCCCATGCCTGCGACCCTACCGCCAGAACAGGGGGCCAGGTTCTATCAAAAAACCATCACCGATTTTTTTGACATCAAGAAAGGGCAGTTCCCGGTCTTCGATCTCATCTACCTCGGTCTGGGAACCGATGGCCATACTGCCTCCCTGTTCCCCGGACAGACGGTCTTAAATGAAAAAAGACGCCTCATCGTCCCGGTCAAAGGGGGGAGGCCTGATGTCAACCGGCTGACCATGACCCTTCCCCTTATAAACCGGGCTAAGCAAAAAGTTTTCCTGGTCTCCGGTTCAGACAAGGCCCGGGCCGTGAAGCGCGTGGTCCAGGACAGACTGCAGGAAATGCCGGCCGGACGGGTCCGTCCGGAAAAGGGGAAACTCTCCTGGCTCCTGGATCAGGAGGCGGCGGCGCTTCTGGAGAAGCCCTTCTAATTGTTAATTGTTAATTGTTAATGGTTAATTGCTAATGGTTAATTTCAGATTCTTGCAAAAATATTTCATGGACATTGTAGACACAATTTTGGTTTACTTTCTTATTGTACCACACAGCTACTCGCCAATATATCACTCTGCACGAGTCAGCAGTCAAATGTCTCTGCATTAATAATTAACAATTGACAATTGACCATTAACAATTATTGAAAGAGCAGCAGACTGAGAGCCATGACCGCCATCCCGATCACGACCCCGTAAATGGCGACATGGTGCTCGCCATACTCCTCGGCCGTGGGCAGGAGTTCATCCAGGGAGATGAAAACCATGATCCCGGCCACGGCTGCGAATAAAAAACCGAAGATCAGGTCATTGAAGTAGTGCATCAGAAGGAGATATCCCAAGAGTGCGCCCAGGGGTTCGGAAAGTCCGGACAGGAGCGAGAACCCCAGGGCTTTCCTTCTGCTTCCGGTGGCGTGGTACAGGGGGACGGATACGGCGATTCCTTCCGGGATATTGTGAATGGCGATGGCCACGGCGATGCTCACCCCGAGGGCCGGATCCTGCAGGGCCCCGGTAAAGGTGGCCAGGCCTTCGGGAAAATTGTGGATAGCGATGGCCAGGGCGGAAAACATGCCCATGCGCTTCAGCTTTCCCTTTTTCCACTCCTCGACGGGATCCTTCATTTCTTCAACTTTTCTCGGTTCATGGGGATTCTCATAGCTCGGCACCAGCCTGTCGATGATCCCAATGACCAGCAGGCCGGAAAAAAAAGCCAGGGTGGTCAGCCAGTAGCCGGTAGTCTCACCAACAACTGCCGACAGGGACTGCCTGGCCTTGAAAAAGATCTCCACCATGGAGACGTAGATCATCACCCCCGCGGAAAAGCCCAGCGCCCCGGCCAGGAAACGGGTATTGGTGGTTGAGCTGAAAAAAGCCAGAACACTGCCCACCCCGGTGGACAACCCGGCCAGCAAAGTCAGCCCAAAGGCAAAGAGAACCCCTTCCTGCCCCATGGTCACCTCACAAGTCTACTTTCGGTTCCGGGGTTTTCTTGATCTGGGACGCCTGGGATTTTTTTCCCGGGGGGGCGGTTCCGGCAGGACCAGCCACTCGTCTTTGGGCTGTATGCAGTCGATCTTGCGCTCGATGAGATCCTCGATGCCCGGCAGGTAAAAGGCGTCTTCCTCGTCGGCAAAACTGATGGCCGTGCCTACTGCCCCGGCCCGACCGGTGCGGCCGATGCGGTGGATGTAATCCTCCGGATCATGGGGAAGCCTGAAGTTGATCACGTGATCCATGCCCTCGATGTGTATCCCCCTGGCCGCCACATCGGTCGCCACCAGCACCCTGATCTTTCCCGCCTTGAACCTTTCCAGCCGCTCGATCCGCATTCTCTGGGGAATGTCGCCGGAAAGAACCGAGCACTGGATCCCGTAACGGTTCAACTGTTCCGCCAATCGGTTCACCTGATCCTTCTGATTGCAGAAAATGATCAGCCGGTTCAGGTTTTGGCAGACGATGATATTGTACAACAGGGCAAATTTATCATTTTCCGTGACGATGTAGACGATCTGCTCCACCGAGTCCACCGCCACCTGTTCCGGGTCGATTTCCACCCTGAGCGGATCCTTGGTCCAGCTTGCGGCCAGCCGGGTGATCGCCGCGGTCAGAGTTGCGGAATAGAGCATGGTCTGCCGCTTATCCTTGTGCGGAGTGCTGTGGATGATCTTGCGGACATCGGGGATGAAGCCCATGTCCAGCATCCGGTCGGCTTCGTCCAGGATCAGCATCTCGACCCGGCCCAGGTACAGATCCCGCCTCCGGCTGAAATCGAGCAGCCTGCCGGGGGTGGCCACCATGATATCCACCGGTTTTCCGGCCAGTAGCTCCTTCTGCTTCCTGTAATCCATGCCCCCGAAGATCGAGACCAGGGTGATGTCGCTATACCGGATGAGTTGCCGGGCCTCTTCGCTGATCTGCAGGACCAGTTCCCGAGTGGGGGCGATGATCAGGACCCGGGGGGTACCGGGCTTTCGCTTTCCCTGTATCGGATTCTGCAGCATCCGCGTAATAACGGTGATCAAGAAGGCGGCTGTTTTGCCTGTGCCTGTCTGGGCCCGGCCAAAGGCATCCCTGCCCTGCAGGGCCTCCGGTAGAATCTCGGCCTGGATCGGAGTGCAGTGGGTAAACCCGAGATCCTGTATGGCCTGCAGCAGGCTATCCGGCAGGTCGAGATCGTGAAAGCTGGTCTTTGTTTCATCCGGTGTAATCTCTCCGGAGGGACTCCCGGCCTCTTGCTGTCCGGGGTTTTCCTCATTATCTGTTTTGTTCATCTCCAACCGCTCCTGCATCTTGAGATGTAGTTTTTTGATCAGTGCCTTATTACAAATCAAAGGAAGTTATTGATAACGAATAAAAAAACGGTGGCCGTGAGCATGAAGGCGATCAGGGCCAGAAAACCGTCATTGGCAATCAGCGCTAGCCCGAAGGCGGTAAAAACGGCCCCGGTGCTGGTGGCGAAAAAGGGGATGACCTCCATCAGCGGCGTAATGACGGCCATGTCAAGACAGACAATGGCTACGAGGTAAACGCTGTAGCCGCCAATGAAAATCCTCAGTCGCGGCTGCAGGAAGCGGTCGATGAAGCGGGCCATTGGCCGCAGCCACCTGAGCGCTTTTTCCAGCCTGCTGCGCCCCACTGAACGTCTGAGCAGGCAAGCCGGCAACCAGAAATGCTCTCTGTAGAAAAGCATCTGAACTACGATCAACAAAACGAGTATTCCCATGGTCGTAGGCATGCCCGGAATTCCACTCAAGGGCGACAACAGGATGACGCCCAACAGGAGCAGCAAAGGACCAAAGGACCTGCTTCCGACCGTCTCCAGGATCATGCCCAGAGAGATACGATCCCGATCTTCCCCGACCCTGCTGCCGATGCGATCAAGCAGCTCCCCCAAATTTCTGACTTCCTGAGTCATATTCCGGACTTCGCACACCTGTACCAGTTATGAGAGTTAACCTCCAAACTGATTGATTTGACATTAAAATTTGACATTGCACAGGTTACAGGTGTCAGCCCTGCCTCTGGCAGGTCTGACATATAATTAACTAATATATTTAAGCATATGTTCGGGTTGATGTGTAATTGGGTTGAAGTCCACATCTGCCAGTTTGATCGAGGCAGAAACTTCAATTTGAGTCATTGGCACTCTTTGATGAAGCTTCCAAAAGGCCGGATCGACCCTCCCCCGACCACTCCCTGGCCAGGGAGGGGAGTTTCGGATTCAGTGCGACAACTGGTGGGCTGACCGACCAGAATGTCCAATTTTGAAGACAGATCTATCATTTTAATCGGTTAAATTCAATAATTGGGACTACAGTACGAAGTCTGAAGTTGAAGGCAGCACTTGCGGGATGCGTCAGCGATCCACCGTGCTCAGAGATTCAAAAAGCCGTGTGCTCAGATTGTAGTAGGCCACGATCTGAACAAGACTCAAAATATCCTTGTCTTTTAATCCGACCTCCCTGAGCAACTGAAGGTCTGCCGGACTGCAGGCATTTGGCACACGCGTCACCTTGACAGCGAAATCAGCGATCCGCCTCTCCCGGGGACTAAGGTCGGCCTTGGTAAAATCATCCTTGACCTGTTCCGCTAGTTTCTGACTCTTGGCCACTCGACCGAGGGCCTCCAGGTGGGTTGCCGTTCAGTGTACACAACCATTGTAGGTAGAGACAAGCAGGGCCGCAATCTCTTTTTCACGAAGGGTCAAACCTTCGGTTGCCTGACTAACTGCCTCTTGCAGATCATAAAGAAGGCCGGCCACCCGAGGCGTCAGGCTGGTCAGACGAACGATATCCAAAGGGCGGCCTGTTGTCCGGTCCAGTGCACGATTGTATAGCTTGGCCACTTCTTCCTTGGCCGTATCAACTGGTTCCATTTCAATCCATGTGGTCCAGACCATGATAACCTCTCTTCTTTCCCATATTTTTGGGAGAAGTCTGTAAAAATCAAGGTACAAGGTCAATAAATTTTCGATTTTCAGTTGCGCAAAAAGATTTTCGGATCAGCTCTGGGCCGGAAGGGAATCATCCCTGAGACGAATACCCTGTTTGTTATTGATATTTCACCGATTCCGGCTATACTGGCCCTGATGCATCGCTATAGCGCTCTTCCGCTACTACTTTGCCATAGTTCATCCATGGCAATTACGACAAGTTCACAAAAGAGCAGACTGTCCCGCGCCCGCTTCGCTTGAGCTAATGAGTTCACCGAGAGATGCAGATTGGAAAGAGTTGTTTTCTTTTTTATCCGGGCGAGAGGAAGAACGCCCGGGTAAAAACCGCATCGCCTTCGGCGAACACTCTTGTATCTGCCCGAAGGGCGGAGCCCTTTTGGCCGTGTCCTGCCTTTCTCCGACACGGACAAAAAAGAAACCTCTTCTCGCTCTGTACTCTCTGAAAGCTCTGTGACTCAAGCGAAGCGGGCGCGGAACAAATTTCTTCCATCTTTTTCTTCTCTTTAACAACTGCTAAGGGCTGACCATGCAAAACATCCATGCCGAATCAAGGCCGGACAAAATAAGGGCCGACCTCCTCGATCTGGTCCGATTTCCAAGCATCACCGGCAGCGAGGATGAGAACCGGATCGCCCGGCATATACATCAAAAAATGCAAGGGCTGTCCTACTTTCAGGACAATCCCGCCCATCTCCGGCTGATCGACTCCAGGCTGCCGGACATCCCACGTCCCCTGCTGGCCCTCTTTGCCCTGGTCAAGGCTGACAGGCCCACCCAGAAGACTATCCTGCTCATCTCCCATTTCGACGTGGTCGATGTTCAAAATTTCGGCTCCCTGAAACCTCTGGCCTTCGATCCGGAAAAGCTGACCGAAAAGCTGGCCGGGATGCAGCTGTCCCAGGAAGTTTCCAGGGATCTGCACAGCGGCGGGTACCTCTTCGGGCGCGGGGTCATGGACATGAAACTGGGCCTGGCCCTGGAGATGGACATCCTGGGGGAGTTTTCCAGAGACAGGTCCCTGTTTGACGTGAACATCGCTCTGCTGGCCGTGGGGGACGAGGAGAACAACAACGGCGGCATGCGCCAGGGGGTCCGGTTTCTGCACCAGGCCGCCCGGGAGCTTGATATCGACATTGCCTGCGTGGTGGACACCGAACCCTCGGATGCCGGCCG
>JAIPER010000215.1 GCA_021737115.1 Desulfohalobiaceae bacterium | reverse complement strand
CAGCACTGCGTCTTTCACGGTATTTCGGCAACAGCGCCCGTTTCTGGAAGAATTTGCAGTCTCGCTATGATCTGACGATTGCAGAGCAGAACATAGGGGCCAAGATCGATTCAGAGGTAAAACAATCTGCTCAAGTGTCAGCTTGAGGCCCCACCGTCCCAAATGTGTTTGCATTTTTTTACCGGAGTTTCACCGGGGTGATATCTGACGTCTGATATCTGATATCCGATCTCCGTCTCCCAGGCATTATTTAGTCATCTCGCCGACTTATTGAATTATTTACGGACGTAACCCAGGTTACTGCGACCCTGCACAGCAGGATTCAATCGGGGCCAGTCTCCATCTCCACCGTCCTCCGACTCCCGACGCTTGCTTGTCACGGCTGAGTCCGACAGGACGGCGCCGGAAACTTCTGTGTGAAGCCGGGTCCGACCTCCGACCTCGTTCTTAAACTCCGCACCCTATGCCCCATGCCCTATGCCCCATGCTTCTTCACACACAAACCCTGAATAGATCAGAAACCAGCCGATCTTCGCATACTCGGCCAAGGCCATTTCCAGCTTCTCCCATTTCTTCCCGACATCCGAAGTCTGACTTTCGACATCTGTCTTCGCAGGTTCCAATCCAACTCTGTATTCCCCGTTTTCGAACACCTGCCAGGCAATCAGACGCAAGCGCAGCATGTGCTGGGGAGAGCTGACAATGATCACCGATTGATAGCCAAGCTTATCCATCATCCGCTTGCCAGTGATCAGCTCGGCGTGACTGTCCTCCACCACTCGGACCGAGCGCCCAAAGACCGTGACCCATTGATCCACGGCAGAAAAGCCCGGCGTGGCTTGCCACCTGCCCAAACCGGCTTCACCGGCCTGGAGCATCCGCAGATGGGCAGGAAGCAGCAACGCCTCGGCCCGTCCTTGTTCAAGGAGATATTTGCCCTGCTTCATCCTGGCCCCATCGCCCCCGAGCATAACCAGGACGCAATCGGCCTGGTCCAGCGGACGCGAATAGGCAAGAAACTCAGGGCCCACGACCATCCCGGCTGCGATGAGACATAGGCCAATGATGATGAAATTTCTCACGTTCTATCAAGTGAACTGTCAGAGTGGGTCTCACTTAAAAGATGGGGTTTTTTTTACTCAAAAGAGGCAACGTGTGAAATGGGTAAAAATGCGAAGTATTACCAAATTGTTGCATTGTCTGATATGAGTAGTAAGCCTCTAAAGTCAGACCTCCAACATCTAATTTTCGCATATACGTATTCTCGTTTCTACGCATCTCCGCATTTAGACCTCTGTCTTCCGTCCCCCGTCCTCTTCCCCATGCTCTATGCCCTCTGCCCTCTGCCAGCATCCCAGCATCTCAGTCAATCAGTGTGTGTCGGTAAATCAGTGAATCAGTATACACATGCCCACGGATCTACTGACTCACTGACTCACTGACTCACTCTCTTCTTCCCTATGCCCTCTGCTCTTATGCCCCATGCTTCTTATTCAGCCTCTCCTGCAGCCCCTTGACCAGGAGAGGCCAGGCAATGGTGGCGTCGCAGAAGACTTCCGCGAACCGTCCTCCCTGCTCCGGGGGCTGGAATTTTCCCCAGGAAACCCCTTCCTGATAGGTGCATCCGGAGAGGCCTCCCCAGTGATCCGGTTCCGGGCAGACCCGGACCCCATACTGAAATCTCCGGGTCTGCCAGGGAATATCCGGATTCTGCAGCACCGCCATCTCCATAAAAGGGCTCACCTGCTGGGCCCAGTTCCGGGGGACCCCGCCGCCGATGGTGAAAATCCCGATTTTTTCGGCCCGGGTGATCCGCCTTGCGTAATCCAGGACATCCAGAAACGGGTTGTAGTGAAAGGGAAGGGAGCTGGATGCGATCTCTTCCCGGGCCGCTTCGGGGACCTTTTTAAGGATATAGGCCGCCATGTCCAGGGCGATCTCCGAATCTGTGAAGGCCGGGATATAGACGGGGCAATCCTGCTCATAGGCGCTTTTCAGGATCCCTTTGCCCTCGAAATGGCGAGACAGATGCCGGCCGATGATCCGGCAGAGGCTCTGCGAACTCCAGCTTTGATCGGAGCCGATCTCTTCCATGATCGAATTGACCACGTTCTCGGCCTGCATGAAATTCAGTTCGGATTCCAGGGTGTCGTAGACCCGGTTCAGGCCGAGGCTGCAGAGCTTTGCATCATCCATCTTCTGCTTGTCGTACTTGTAGTGCTTCAGACCCAGGGATTCGATGAAGCCGTGGGCCATCAGGGCGCCGGTGGAGACAACCGCGTCCAGCCAGCCCCTGTCGATCATCCTGCACAGGAGCAGCCCCATCTTGGCTACGGTCATGGCTCCGGAAAATGTCCCCACCACGAAGCAGTCCCGATCTTCGATCATGGCCTGGAGCACATCCAGGGCCTCACCAAGATTCCGACCTCCAAACGCGGTCCGGGACATGGCCTGCAGAAGCTGTTCGCAGTTCTCTACCCGATCGATGTCCAGGGGTTCGAGCTCCTGGAGACCGAGATCCCTGGGGTCGGCCATGCTTTCGATTTTCCGGAAAGTGCTGTCGTCTGTCATTGGCAGTCTCCATTCATTTTAGTGACTTACTTGTGAGTCTCTGTCATGAAAAACAAGAAGATGTCTTGCCTCACAGGCTTTTTCTTGTTCTTAACCGTGAACCGTGAACCGTGAACCTGGAACCTTGGGTTGCGGGCGAAGCCCGCTTTAGGTTTCTCACGGGTTCGGGACGGTTTGCGACTGCAATCACTCATTCGAGGCTGCGATCAGTTTCGGCACCGCTCTCCCCATCAGACTCTGCATAGCCTCCAGCAGGATCTTCCGGGGGGTGTCGCCCGAGGGCAGGACCGTCTTTTCCAGTTTCACGGAAAAGGACTCTTCGTGGATATTTTTAAGGCCTTGCTTGAGCATCAGGGTCATTTTCAGGGCTGCTTCATATTTGGTTCTGGAGCGTTCCCGGAGATTGGCCTGCAGGATCCGGCCATGGACAACCGGGGTCTCCAGGGACTCCCCTTTCCTGGCCGATTCGACGGGACAGCCCTGGGCCTCGAGCTGACGGATCAGGGACCTGGTGAACCAGTCTTCCACGTAGCTTTCAGAGTAAAAGGAGTACCCTTTTCTGGTCGTGCCGATGGTCCGGGTCTGGGTGCGGTCATCTACAAAGGGGGTCACGGTCAGCTTTTTCGTGCATTTGAGGCTGGCCACGGAAACAGGTTCGTAGTCCAAGGGGACGATGGTCTGGGTGCAGCCGAGACTCAGGAGGAAAAAAATCAAGACAATAAACAATATCCCTGTTTTAGCATATCCTTTCATAAAAGCCTCTTTCATGTTTTTGTGACCAAGTTCATGTTCTGGTTAAGGTCAAGCACCAGCAGGCGGAGATTTGCTATTTCATGAATGAGTTTTGTAATTATATTCGATTTTTTCATGATAAAAAAATCGAATCAAGGGATCTTTTGGCCCGAGCCGCCTCTTCCATGATCTCTTCAATCAATTCTGCCACAAAAGGGACGTCGTGAACAAGGCCCATGACCTGTCCGGCCGGAAAAATGCCCCGGTCGATGGTTCCCTGGATCCAGCCCGTGCGGCCGGATTCGCCGCTGAGGTAGGGCTTGAGATCCTCCAGGGTGGCCCCCTGGCCCTCCATCTCCAGGATCTTTTCCGTCCAGGCGGTGCGCAAGGCCCGGCAGGGGTTCTTCAGAGACTGCATGACCAGAACGGAATCGGTTTCAGGGGCCTCCACCAGCCGCTGCTTGGCGGTTTCGTGGACCGGACATTCCCGGGTGGCCATGAAGCGGGTGCCCATGTTGACCCCGGCGGCGCCCAGGGCCAGGGCGGCCAGAAGGGATCGGCCGCTGCCGAAACCGCCTCCGGCGATGACCGGGGCCTCGACCGACTCCAGGACCCTGGGGATGAGGACCAGAGAGGTCACTCCCTCCAGGCTCGGGTGCCCGCCGCACTCAGTACCGACCACCGAGATCAGGTCCACGCCCATCTTATCGACCTTGATCGCGTCCCTGAGCCTGGCGCACTTATGGATGTGGATCAATCCGGCCGCGCTGATCATCTCCCGGTAGGGCTCCGGACTGCGTCCGGCTGTCTCCAGGATGGCCGCCCCGGAATCCACGGCCGCCTGGATCATCTCCTCCGGCGGCCTGGGGGTCAGAGCCGGGAACAGGGAGACGTTGACCCCGAAAGGCTGATCCGTCAGGCCCCTCGTCTGTTCGATGGCCGCCTGCAGGTTTTCCGGGGTCTCGAAGGTGGCGGCGGGCAGGCAGGCCAGGCCGCCGGCCTCGGCCACCGCGGCCACGAATTCCGGCCGGCTCAGACCCTGCATGGTCCCGCACTGGAGGGGTAACCTTATGCCCAGCATCTCCGTCATTTTCGTCTTCAGCATGAACAACTCCTTATTATACCAGAAGTTGGCATAAATTGAATCATATAATTAATTTAAAAACTTGTACGAAGGACAGGCCGCAAATGCTTCAGCATAAAAAGGAACCGGAAATCAGACTACGCAGGATGACTCCTTGTTCTCCTCCTTCAGCTCCCCCCGCAGCAGGTCCATGAGTTCGTCTGTATCCACTTTGTGGACCGCGTCGCTGCCCTTCAGAAGGCTGTCCGCCAACTCCCGCTTCTCGGCATGGAGCCGGACGATCTTTTCCTCCACCGTGTTTTTCGTGACCAGGCGGTAGATGGTCACCGGTCGTTCCTGGCCGATGCGATGGGCCCGGTCCGCGGCCTGGTCCTCCACTGCGGGATTCCACCAGGGATCCAGATGAATGACGTAGTCTGCGGCCGTTAAGTTGATGCCCAGGCCCCCGGCCTTGAGGCTGATCAAAAACACATCTCCCTGCCCCGACTGAAAGCCGGCGATTTCCTCCTCCCGAATCCGGGTGGGCGTTCTGCCGTCCAGATAGCGATAAGCCACCCCCAGGCTCTGCAGACGCTCCTTTACCAGACTTAGGTTTCTGACAAACTGACTGAAGATGAGGGCCTTGTGTCCATTGGCCAGGAGTTCGGAGACCACCTCCTCCAACAGGTCCAGTTTGGAGCTTGGCGCGGCGCTTTCCGGGTAGACCAGGCGGGGATGGCAACACATTTGACGAAGCCTTGTCAATTCAGTCAGGATGCGCAGATGCTTCTGGCCCGGCTGCAGATCCACTTCCTCCAGATTCTCCAAAGCTTGCTGGCGCATGGCTTCATACAGAGCGGCCTCCTCCCGGCTCATGGTCACCTGCAAGGTCACTTCCGTCCTGGCCGGCAACTCTTCCAGGACCTCGGATTTCAGCCGGCGCAGCAGGAAGGGCTGAATCATTTTCTTCAAAATCTTTTTTTGCTCCTGATCCTGATGTTTTTGAATCGGAAGGGCAAAACGATCCTGAAATCGTTTCCTTGATCCAAGCAGGCCGGGGTTCAGAAAACGAAACAAGGTCCACAATTCGTGTAGATTGTTTTCCAGGGGGGTGCCGGTAGTGGCCATCCGAAATTCGGCCTGCAGCTGCATGGCGGCCTGGGTGCGCTTGGCGCTCCAGTTTTTAATAGCCTGGGCTTCATCCAGGACCACGGTCTGCCAGGATGCCTGGCTATAGATTTCAGCATCCTGCATAAGCAAGGCGTAACTGCAGATGACCAGGCTGAAAGGCCCTGTTCGCTCCAGTATCCCTTGCCGGTCCTTGCCTGCATAGACAACAGGTTCCAGGGTGGGCGCAAAGCGGCGGGCCTCGGCCAGCCAGTTGGAACAGACTGAGGTGGGGGCCACGACCAGGGCCGGGCCTTGCGGAGCCTGCTCCAGGATCAGGGCCAGGGCCTGCACGGTCTTGCCCAGGCCCATGTCATCGGCCAGGCAGGCCCCGAAACCCATTTTGGCCATTCTGGAGAGCCATTGGTAGCCCTGGAGTTGGTAGTCCCGGAGTGCGGCCTTGAGCGTCGAGGGCGGGGACGGAGCATGCTTGAAGGCCTCCTGGATGCGCTTCTTCCGCCTGGACCAGGCCTGGTCCCCTTTCAGCCCTCCGACTTCCTGCTCCAGGGCTTCCAGAGCCAGGGCGCTGTGCCCCGGCAGTTTGAGCGTGTTGCCCTGTATATCGGTGAACTGCCCGATCTCCTGCATCCGGCGGCGCAGGCCCCTGCTCAGGACCACATAACGTTTCGAATCCAGAGGCACAAAACGTCCCTTGGGCGCGGCCTGCAAGAGAGCCTTCAACTCCAGGACAGTATCCGGGTCCACCTCTAAACGCCCACTGAGCTCAAACCAGTTCTTCCGGCTGGAAAGAGACAACAGCAGCTTATCCAGAGAAGCGGTCCTGGTCACGGACAAGGTCTCCCCCTCGGGCCACAGGACCTGCACCAGATCCTTGTCCTGCAGTTCCTTC
>JAIPER010000214.1 GCA_021737115.1 Desulfohalobiaceae bacterium | reverse complement strand
ATTCGAAAATCCTGGCAGCTGATGCTTGAAATTTCGGAGCCTTGCAATTTATTCCTCCCGTAAGTATCTATATTTTAAATAGTTACACGAGAACGGCTAAGCACTGGATCAAAGGCGTTGAGAAGAAATTACATGTTTTTTAAATTTTATCAAACAGATACCAGAAGTTGGCCCAAATGAATCTCCTGTCATCCAAGAGCCTTATAAGGCTTCATGGACGGCGGAGGCAGAGACAAAAGCGCAATTTATGCCAACTTCTGGTATAAGTTATAATAGTATCGCTGCAAGATACCCATAATCCCGCCGAGTAGCTCTTTTCCGAGGCTTTACCCTGCCAGCTCTCTGAACAGGTTCAAAAAAGATCTGAATTTTGTTTAAATTCGAATCCTTGCTTGCTTGACCTAGGGCTTTGATTTTGGCAGACTCCCCCAAAATTCAACCATGCCCGAACTATCATTTCGATACAATATGATCCCGTCCAGGGAACCTGCCCGGTAAAAGCAAGCAAGGCAAGGTTGCCGGACAGGGAGTGGGATGACAAGAAACTTGGCCGCATTCCAGAGAAGAACTATGGTACGGGTTTAACGCTCTCTGCCCACCGCGCTCCGCACAAGGCGTTCCTGACCATGGGAGAGCCTCCGTTGCACCAAGTACGGCATCAAGAGAAACATCCCAGAAAGGCAGACCATTGTCGAATCCGCCCAGCTGATATCCGCCTCCAGTTTCAGACGGGGAGCCAGGGACTATGCAGTCAGCATTGAGAGAAAGATAGTGCTCATAGCTTCTTTTTTGGTCTGGCTCTTGATTACCAGACAAGTTCCCTGGCGTTGTTTTTGTATTTCCGTTCAATCCGGTCGAACATGAATACGCCGTCATAGCCGGCTTCCAGATCTTTTTCATGATACATTTTTGCGAGACCCTTCTGTATATACAAAATTTGTATAATCATTTTTTGAGAAATGATCAATTATAGAATTTATCAATATATTTTATGTAGTTGTCAAGTAAGAAAATTATTCGCCTTTGGAGAATAGTCAGAAAAAAAACTTTCCAATCACACAACCAATAAGGATTCAGTCGATCCTTCTGAGGTCGACTGAATCCATTGTTCAAGAAGCCCGATGGGTTGCAAGGAGTAAGGGAAAAGTTTCGAAACGGATGTTTCAAAAAGTCAGGAAGGTTACCAGAAAAGACGAAACGAGCGTTGATGAAAGGCCATTTTCATTTGGCAAGGGAAACATGGCCGATACCAATTCCAATAAACCTCCACAATCAGGGCAGTAAAGCTGTCCGGCTTTGACATCCGTGAAGGTTTCAGTTTTTTGCCCCTCTGTATGGCTTTGCTGCTGGACCATGGTCCGAATGTCCTGGATCGGGATCTTGCAGCAGGGATGCATAAAGCCCTAATGCCGGACCTTGGGAAAGCCTGAAAATTTTACGCCGCTATAGGCAATGTGCAGGGTCCCCGGAGCCCACTGATCGACATTTCTTCTGTGCAGGAAGTAATCCTCCAGTTCCTGCTCTGAAATATGGTCAGGGGTTTTGTCAAAAAATTCGACGAGCTTTCGAATTGATCTAGTGTAGCATTCCTGGGTACGTTCACTCATTCCGGCAAGTTGCAGGGCTTTCATGGATCTTTGATAATAATCCGTCATCATAGCTCTCTCCTTTTTGAAAAAAATTATTTGAATTCAAGAGAGATATGATAAAAATGAAAGAACTTGCAACGTGCCGGGATGGTGGAAATTAAGACAGGGATGATGAGAGGCTACTCTGCCGCGGAGCGGCTTACTTTTAACGCCTCAATGCAGCCGACCGCTAACGCGTCGGCTGATTGAGGCGTTCGGCCATAAAAATATTTGACATAGCATGAATGCCGTGCTACCATGAATTTATGATACGATCATTTAAAAATCAGGGCACTGAAGATATTTTCGATGGAAAAAACAGCAAGGCTGCCCGAAAATCATGTCCGCAATATCTTTGGATCATGGCTGCGCGAAAACTGGAACAGGTTGACTCCGCAACAAACCTTGACGATTTAAAAGTTCCCCCGGGAAATCGTTTGGAAGCACTGTCGGGGAATCGTGACGGGCAGTATAGTATTCGAATCAATGATCAATATCGAGTATGTTTTGAATGGGACAATGGTAGTGCAGGTAATGTTGAAATAGTCGATTATCATTGAATATTAGGAGGATATTATGGTTAGAATTCCAAAATACAGGGAGCCGACGCATCCGGGAGAAATGTTGATGGATGAATTTTTGGCTCCTATGTCAATCACTCAACGTGATTTGTCTAAAGCGATTCATGTTCCTTACCAACGAGTTAATGAGATTGTGAATGGACGACGTGGTATTACACCCAGTACCGCTTTACGCTTGGCAAAATTCTTCAATATGTCAGAAGATTTCTGGATGAATATGCAGCTTCGTTGGGACTTGTATCGTGCAAAAAGTTCAGAAGATGGAGAATTGCGTATGATAAAGCCTTATACATCTTCTGAATACGCAGCCCATACTTAAAACAACACGCCGAACCACGGCCTGCATGCGACGTCGCTATTCGCGCCGCGCATGAGGCCGAACGTTAGACGATAAGAATGGGGAATTTCTGTGAACTTATATGACTATCTTGGGGATGTGGATCTCAGTCAGGAACTCTACGGCGAGATGTTTGAACCGCTCAAAAATCGTGAAACATTCGCAAAAGTCACAGTGCATCCGGAATTTCATACCCTGTGCTGGCCGAATGGTGCCGATATCGCACCTGAATTCCTCTACGAAAATATAAAAATTCCTGCATAACCAATAAGGATTCAGTCGATCCTTCTGAGGTCGACTGAATCCATTGTTCAAGAAGCCCGAGGGTCAGCAAGGAGTATTGAGGGCAGTTAAAAAAATTCACATTTGAGCCGAATCTCTGTCATCAACCCGAATCGCAAAGTTCGGGTAGCAAAGGAAACATGGCTGATACCAATTGCAATAACCCACCACAATCAGGGCAGTAAAGCTGTCCGGGTTTGACCTCCGTGAAGGTTTCAGCTTCTTGCCCCTCTGTATGGTTTTGCTGTTGCACCTAGGAAAAATTTCAAACAGGTGAAATCAGGTTAAGAGAAATTCTTCGCCCGTGCCGCGCGAGAACCGAACGAGCCCCGGGGAAAGGTTCGAGTGCCCTGTCCAGTATGCCCAGGGAATGGGCAATGGTCAGGCCGTAGTTGGTGATGGGCACCCCGGCCTTTTGGGCCTGGAGGATCTTATTGAGCATTTCCCGGCGGTTCTGCATGCAGGCCCCGCAGTGGACGATGAGATTGTAGGTGGAGAGATCGTCAGGGAAATCGTGTCCCTGGACAGTGGTGAACTGCAGGGGACCGCCCACGTATTGCTGCAGCCAGCGGGGAATTTTCACCCGTCCGATGTCGTACTGAATAGGATGGTGGGAGCAGGCCTCGGCCATGAGGATCCGGTCCCCGGGTTTGAGCCTGTCTATGGCCAGGGCCCCTAAGGCAAGCTGGCTCAGGTCGCCCTTGAACCGGGCGAATAGGATGGAAAACGAGGTCAGGGGGATGCTGCGTGGCGTGTCAGCGGCCACCCGTTGAAATGCCTGGGAATCGGTAACTACAATCCGTGGAGGACTGGCGAGATTGTGCAGACAGATCTTCAGCTCAGTTTCCCTGACGACTGTGCAGAACGCGTTGTGGTCAAGCAGATCCCGAATGGTCTGCACCTGGGGAAGAATAAGCCTGCCTTTCGGGGCTTCCTTGTCGATGGGGACCACCAGGACTGCCATCTCACCCGGTGTCAGCAGGTCACCGATAAGAGGGGTCTGGTCCAGATAGGCCTCTGGAGCCGAATTGAGCAGGGCCTGACGGAAATCAAGTATACCTTTGCCCCTGTCCGCAGAAGTCAGGACCGTTCGAATCTGCTGAGCCGCCAGGAGCTTGATCACTGCCGGATCTGGTTCAGCCAGATCCACCTTGTTGAAGACAATCAGAACCGGTATTGCCTGCTTCCTCAACTTTTGAAGGATCGTGTCCTCGATTGAGCCCCAAATCCCGGACTCGGTCACCAGGACGCCGATATCGATGCGCTGTAAAACCCGCAGTGTGGCCTGCACTCGTAAGGAGCCCAATGAGCCCTGGTCATCCAAACCGGCAGTGTCGATGAACTGGACCGGCCCCAAAGGCAGAAGCTCCATTGCTTTTTCCACAGCATCCGTGGTTGTCCCGGCCTGTTTTGAAACGATGGATACCTGCTGCCTGGTCACGGCGTTCAACAGACTCGATTTACCCGCATTCCGGCGGCCAAACAGTCCGATATGCAGGCGCAGGCCTTTTGGAGTGCTGTGCATCAGGGAAATCATGTCCTATTCAATCTCTGGTATGCTGTGCAGCAGAATCATCCCTGGCTGAAGACTGGATGCTGATCCCCAGTTTTTCCATTTTGGAATGCAGGGTTGGACGGGAGATGCCGAGAAGTCTGGCCGCCTGGGATCTGTTCCCCGAGGTCAAATTTAAAGCCTGCTCCAGAACCATGGCCGAAAACCGGTCCAGACAAGCCTCAAAGACATGTTCCGAGGCTGCGCTACGCAATTGATAGCTGATCCAATCCTTGACACCGGCTTCCAATGTTTGCGGGGCTTCGACTTCATCCGCATTCTCCGAATCCAGGGCGAGATCATCGGCCTGGATGGGAGTGCCCTGTTGAAAGATCAGGGCCTTCTGGAGCACGTTGCCCAATTCCCGGATATTTCCCGGCCAGGGATAGTCTTGAAAGCGCTTCAGGGCGTCCGGAGAAATGCCGGGATTCTCCTTGCCCAATTTCTGGGCAAAGGAACCGAGCAAGTTCCGGGTCAACAGAGGAATATCACCTACACGCTCCCGTAAAGGGGGCAGCGTAATCGTAACCACTTTGAGTCGATAATAGAGATCATTTCGAAACTGGCCTTCGGCCACGGCCTGCTCCAGATTCCGGTTGGTGGCGGCGATGATCCGGACATCAACCGGAATGGCCTCCCCGCCGCCCAGACGTTCGATGCGTCGTTCCTGCAGGAGCCTGAGGATCTTGCCTTGAATGGACAGGGGCATGTCACCAATTTCGTCCAGAAAGACCGTGCCCTTGTTGGCCTGCTCGATTTTCCCGATTTTGCGGTGAATGGCTCCGGTAAAAGCCCCCTTTTCATACCCGAACAATTCACTCTCCAAAAGTGTTTCCGGAATGGCCACACAATTAATGACCAGGAAGGGTTTGTTTTGGCGCTGGGAGTGCTGGTACACGGCTCTGGCCACTAATTCTTTGCCGGTTCCGGATTCACCTCGAATAAGCACGGTGGCGTCGGTGTCCGAGACCCGGCCGATACTCTTGTAGACTTCCAGCATTTTCCGGCTGCGGCCGATAATGGCTTCTTCTGTGTAGCTTTCTGATTCCGGATCCACAGCCACGGATTCGGTCATGAAGCGACCGGCTTCCAAGGCCTGTGAAATGGTTGTGAGCATCTCCCTGGGCTCAAAAGGTTTGTAAACATAATCAAAGGCGCCGTATTTCATGGCTTCGATGGCCGTCTCCGTGGAGTCATAGGCCGTCATCATCACCACCGGCAGCTTCGGACATTTCTCCTGGACGGCCTGGAGGACCTTTAGTCCGTCCATACCCGGCAGGCGAATGTCCAGGACCGCCAGATCCGGAGCGTGCTCTTGAAGGGATTCGAGCCCTTTTTCCCCTGATGCAGCCATGAGAACCTCATAGCCCTCTTCGTTCAAGACCCGGGCAAAGCTTTTGGAGAGCTGTTGGTCGTCATCTATGATCAAAATACATTTGCTGCTCATAGCAATCTTTCAGTGTGTTGTTGACCAGGGAAGACGGATTTCAAAGCAGGTCCCCTGTCCTTCCCGGGAATGCACCACCAGCCTGCCCTGATGTTCGGTCACGATCCGCTCGACGATGCTCAAGCCCAGACCGGTCCCGTCCTCTTTTGTGCTGAAAAAAGGCTGCAGGATCCTGTCCCGAATGTCTTCCGAAATCCCTGGGCCGGTATCCTCGACCTTCAGGACCAGCCAGGGCCTTGACTCCTTTTGATCCAATTCCTGGCGAATCAGGATCTGCCCCCCGTTGGGCATGGCTTCGCAGGCGTTGACCACCAGATTGATCAGGGCTTCCTTGAGCCGTTCCGGATCGGCCCTGCCCTCCGGGAAATCTTCCGGAGGCTGATAAACGGCTTCCACATCGCTGACCTGGAGTCGATGCTGCATGAGTTGGAGGACCGAGGTGATGATCGTCTCCGGATTGCAGTCGCGCATCCGCAGCTTCGGCGGCCGTGAAAACTCCAGAAAATTCTGAACGATGGTGCCGACCCAACTGATTTCAGACGAAATGACCTCAAAGTCTTCCTCCTGCACCTG
>JAIPER010000213.1 GCA_021737115.1 Desulfohalobiaceae bacterium | reverse complement strand
GGCCACCGCCGGCCGCCCCATTGAGTCCGTCTGCTATTCCCTGGGCCACGTCTGCATCATCGGCCCCCGATATCCCCAAGGGACCTATCCCGGAAGGTGCACCCGTTCCGCTTATGCCCTGGCCCAAATTGCCCACATTCCCAGATATGCCGGGGCCAATGTTTGGGGGAGCGTTCAGGCCCACTGTCGGATCAGGGGCCATTGAGGGATCACCCTGATTCCCTCCTTCCATCAACCCTCGAATTGCCAGGATTAAATTTATAGGAGGCGGTGTCAAAGCCTTAAGCCCCCTATAGGCCAAAGAATTTGGGTCCATCAACCCCTCCAGCGCATCACTGAAGGCCTGCCCAAACGGGCTGAACCCCGTCCCCTCCGGAGTCGGTCCCACATTACTTGGGTTGCCTTCAGGGCCGCCGTCCATCCCCATGTCAAATTCATCCCGGGTAAGGTTGTTCCCTTCCCCACCCTGGCCGCCGCCTTGCCCCCCGCCCACAATCTGATCCAGCAAAGAGCCGACTTGTGCCGCCTGCTGGAATGCCTGCCAGTTGCCGGGGTCAATGCCGGCCTGATTGGCGACATGGGTATACGTCCCGGGTTCGATCCACTGCTGATTCTGCTGCAGATCCACAATGCGCTGCATCTGATCCAGTAGGCTCGGTTGGGCCTGAATGTTTTGCCAGCTCCCGGCCCGGTCCGCCCCGGTGAGTCCGGTCGGCAATCCAGAACGTCCATTGTTGGTGAGTCCGCTTGGTAATGGCACAATATGTCCTCCATTTTTACTGAATTTTACCTCTACTCTGACATATGAGCGTACAACATCGCTTTGATGCTCACACGACCCGCACTATGGCTTGACCCCTTGGAAGCACTCACAGGGGGGTCACAAGCCTTCTGACTGCAGTTTTTTAATGAATTCATTCCTTGCTACCACCCAACCTGTTTCTCCGCCCATTCAGAAAAGATCCTCTGCAGCGGTGTTTGACCCCTGGCGTTTTCCTCAGTCTCATATTTCTCAACAAGCTCCTTGGCGTACTCCCTGGCCTTGACTTCGCGCTCTTCAGGGTCGGGGATGTAATCAGGGTTTCTCTGAAATCTTGTGAATTCCATCTCTTCACCCTTTTCCTCTGCCCATGCCTTAAAGAGCTTCTGTGTTGGTGTTAAAGGACTTGAAAAACGGTCCCTGGCCATCTCAAGCGCCCATTCCGGCACTCCTTCCTCAAAGGAACGGATCTTTTCCTGAAGCTCACCCAAGAGCTCCCCCACCTGTTGATCATTGCTTTTTAAATACATGATCGCACCTCATTCTATTGGTTAAAGTTTTGCTGATCGCCTTCTTGAGAAAACCCAATTGTAGAGTTTACAGGGTGAAGCCTTGTCAGCCGGTTGACCAATCTTTCCCTGGCCTCAGGTTCGGCCTCCCCGATCATTCGAATAATTTCCTCCTGAAATTCCTTCACGGACTTGATGTTATAAAGGCTTTGCAGGATCTCGTGCTGCAGTTTGAGTTGACCCCGGATCTCAGCCATAACTTTCAAGGCCAACTCCCGGGGGTCCTTGAACTTGAATTCCCGGACCGGCTCTTCCTCGTCGCCATGCTTTACGTACCGAACTTGAGATTCCAGTATCCGCAGTGCCTCCGGATCTCCCCTGTTCCACTTCATGAGCTGATCCAGGAGCTCATTGGCATTATCGTTCACCTTCTGGAGTTGCTTCACCGTGTCGAGATGTCGGGCAAGGGACTTGTGTGCATGGCTCAGGGTCATGTCCTTCGAGTAGGCAATGTCCAGGTTTTTGAGCCTCTTACTCACAGCACCCTTTGAAACCCCCAACTTTTCGGCTATCGTGGAAACTCCGTTTCCATCCTTAACCATCTGTTCTAATTCAGTATTTGATATTTTCTTTGCTGGCACCTGGAAACTCCTTGTCAACAATGGAAACTTTTGGAAACTCTACGCAACGCAGTTTTCTTTCTTCGCGGCCCTGTATCTTTTCTCGATCTCGTAAAGGTATTTGGAAAGCATCGAATAGGTCATATACTCAGCCCCGGCCCGGTTGCCGCAGAACATGAAGGGGACCCCGTACCTGACAAAGAAGGCGGTCACGGTCTGCAGGGCAGCATGGGACTTCATCTTTGACTTGTATCGGCCTTGGGCCACGTCCTGGAGCCCGGCCTCGATCACGACGGCGAAGAGCTCATACCGTCTTGCCCTGGCCAATTCCCGTTCGAAGCGGCCCCGGTTGCTGTTCATGAAGCAGGAGATCAGGTCGTCAAGGGACTTCCGCTCAATAGCAACCTTGTCCTCAAAGCCGGCCAGGGAATAGTCACCACATGGCAAAGCCGCTTGTTGGATCTGGATTTCCGGCCACTTGCTGAAAGAGAAGGGGAGCTGTTCGCGCGTATCCACAATGATGATCATCTTACCCTCACGGCCTCTCAAGCCCGGCTGCTGCGCTGGCCTTTTCGATGAATTCCCGGATAACCTCTCTGCCCACCCAGGTCTTTTCTGTTAACTGCAGAGCCCAGGACAAGATCTCGTAATAGGACCGGCATCTGTCTTTCTCGATGAAGTACCGGCCCTGGTTCAGCATGAATCCATCCGGGGTCTCTTGGATATGTTCAGGAACTTCGACTTCTGACAGGTCAATAAGTGAAATCGATCCTTGCGTGGCTTGGTCCATAACTTTCTCCTGTTTGCTGGATAGCACTGCCTATGCTGTCGGTTTAGGATTCAATTTGATTGGATAAAATCGGATATGTGAATACCAGCGTAGCCGCCCTCTGATGCTTCCGCTTCGGCCTTGAACTTCTTGGCGTTGATAGTTGTCAGATTGTTAATGGTGGAATCTTGAACCCCGACCAAGTCAACCTTTTCGACGGTACAACCATCAGGATCTGAACTGACTGCAAAATCAATCTCCGAAAGATTTTGAGCCAAGACCAAGAACCATCCCTTCCGGTTTTCCTGGTTCCTTACCTTGCACAAGTAGACGTTCAAATTTTCTCCGTACATAACGACTCCTTTGATTTGGTGATACTCACTCTTTGAATTCGTCAATTCCAGGCACAGATACATTTTCGGCCAAAATCGTCAGGGATTCCTCTGTCTTCAGCCAATACCCTCAGTTGCATATAAAGCCCCTCCAGGTCTTGACCCGCCTTACAGATTTGCCTGTATCCCCGGCTGTCCAGGCGCATCCCTTTCATACCTATCGCCCATATTTCTTGAACGATATCTGCGGCGAGTGCAGTCTTTTTGGCCATTTCAATGAGTTGTTCGTCAGTTAATCTTTTCATTTTGGGCCTCCATAATGATCAAAAAGGTGGATCCTCTTCTTGCGCCTCTATTTGCTGTTGATCGCTCGATTTCCCAACACTCTCCAAGAAGACACCACAATCCTTAGAAAATTTGAGGTTCACTTGTCCGAGTTTGCCAACTTCCCTGAATCGGATCTTCTGGACATGGATCTCAACTTCGCTTTTTCGAGGATCCCGGCGATAAATTGAAATACCGTTGTCGGCCTTATTGTAGAAATGGGCTGAACCAGAGATGTCATAGAGTCTGGGTACAGGATAAGTCCCATCATCACGGCGCTTGAGTTTGGTAGGATGAGCCACGATCCAGACATGCACATCATTCATTCGGGCAAAGCGTCGGATTTTTCCCAGGGATTCAGAGACGAATTCGGTTTCGGAGAGATTTGCCGGCCGGTGGTATTCCAGTTCGTTCCATGGATCTAGGACGATGCCTTTGACTCCATGCCTGGATATTGCCGCCTGCATGACGTTCAGTACGCCATCAATGGTCATGTCCTGGTCTTGGAGTTGGGTGAAGAAAAACGACTGATCCATGATCCTGAGTGCTTCCTCAAGATCCTCTTTGGTCATGCGTTGGGCTGTGATTGTATGGCAGGCAAAAGGCTTTCTGATTATCTTTTCGGTTATCCCCGCGATATGTCTCTGAACTGGCCAGTTTTCAGGGGAACAGAAAGCAAATTTCCATCCATGAAGTTGATGCAGATTGACCGTCAGAGCATCGAGCCAGGTAGATTTACCGCTGCCCGGAATGCCTGTTATGATCGACATCTCGCACGTGCGGGCAGTGTAATGTTGATCCACTGAGCTCCAGCCGGTACTGAGTCCGGGCTTCAGGCCCACATCGTAAAGATCAACAACGGCCTCCCTGACGTCCACTGTGGAATATAGGCCGTCAATCGGATAGGGCTTTGCCTGAGCGATAATCTCGTGCAGTCTCTTTGCTCCATCTTTGACCAGCACGTCATTGGCATCTTTGCAATCATGGGGATAATTTATCCGATAGCACTTATGCCGGCCGATCCTGTCAGCCAATTCATTTTCAAGAAGTTGCCCTGGTTCATCCCTATCCACTGCCAGGACAAAATATTTGAAATGCTCAACCAGGCCGTCATCCAAAAATTTGAACTTGGCTTCAAGATTCTTTGCCGTGACCGGGGGAGCTCCATCAGGAACCGAGGCAACATTCGTCAGGCCCAATTCCACGAAGGAGAGAGCATCAATTTCGCCCTCAGTGATGATCAAAGTATCACTGCCGGATCCAAGGGCCCGGTCATAGTTGTAAAAGCATGGTTCTGGATTTTTTGATTGCCACATCCGCTTATCGTGCGTGCGGTACTTGATAGCTACCACCTGGCCGCCCTTGTACCGGGGAAACATGATTGCCCCCTGAGATTTACCCTTGGGCTCCTGGTAGCCGACTCCGCACCTGCTGAGGGTCTTTTCACTGATTCCGCGATTTGCAAAATAGGTCAGGACATTTTGAGGTAGGCCAGTAGGCTTGTATTCGGGTCGTTGGTAGTGGGGTTCTTGATTTTGCCGAAGACCGCCAGACCATCCGCAATGATGACAAAACCATGTCTCCTTTTCAGTGTTAACGGCCAGATCTTTTTCGTTCTGGTTTTGCGGCTTCCTGGAAGGTGTGCATTCAGGACAGCTCACCCGGATCTCTCCGTTGGCATTTCCGGGAACATGGATTCCGAAATCTCGATAGGATTGTTCTACCATTCCAGGTCAACCTTTTTTTGGGGATTTTGCTGTTTAAACTTCGCGTACAGGTTTGAAAATTTTGATTCTCCGCTGCCGTTCTTCTTTCTGAGGCTCGCAATCGACCGTATCTGATACGACCAGAATTCATCCTTCACGGCCCAGAGTAGGGCAGGACGGATTTCTCTCTGTAGATCGAATCCGTCAATCCGGGTCAACTTTTCCAGAGTCTCGGCCCCACCATGGATTTTCTTCTCGCTGATCTTCACTAAGCTTTCGCCTAATTGCTGCTGCTGGTATTCAAGAAACCGCCGTGACAGATCCAAAAAATCTGACGGTAGTGTCTTTTGTATTGTCTTTCTTTTTTTTGTGGGTGCAAACAATTCGTCATTTTTGACCATTGTTTGCACCACCTTTTGACCATTGTTTGCACTACCCTGATTTGTTTGCACTACCTTTTCTTTTGATTTTTTGTAACGTTCTCTACGTTTTTTCAGGTTGTTAGCGTATTGTTCGGAAATTTCTTGCACTACCCATCTTGAGTAATTTTTTTGTAAAGAAATTTTGTTCGGCTTGTTCACATTCCCTCTGCCCCGAGCTCTCTGAACATGGATCATCTTTTTTGCTTCGAGGTTTTGAATGGCATAAATTACTGATCTTCTGGATAGTTGGGTTAATTCTTCTATCTGTGAGATTGAGATACTGTCTTCCTTTTTCTGCCATCCGTATGTTTTCCGAATGATTGCCCAGAGGACCTGGCATTGACTGGCCTGGTTTGGCATGGACCGACAAAATGCTTCAGCCAGCTCATTGGAAATTTTCAGGTATCCGTTTTCGAGCTGCGGGGAGGCCATTTCATCTGTCTCCTTCTGCCTGAGCATCCAGTTTGTCGATCAAAAGTGACAGCCGCCCCGACCAGGGCCAGCCGCAGAAAGCAAGGAGATTGATCAGCATACTTGAGAAGAACCCGGCAACCCGGGGAGGCAGGAGGCTTGTGAGGTTTTTCTTTGGCCTGGTGGCGTGAGTCCCGGGCAATTGTTTTGCAAGGCTTCGTCTGCGCTCATAAAGCCGTAGTCGAGCTCTGTCGATCCGTTGAATTTTCCGCAGGGTGTCTTTCGTCTCTTGTGATATGATCATGATTGCCCCCCCTGGAAAGTGCCGTTTACGACCTTTTGTACCTCGCTTTCTCGCCAAGCAGAGGTTCTCGGACCCAAACGGACAGGAGCTGGGTAGCGGCCACTACGAATCCCAAGATACCATGCGCTTCTGCTGACCGGCACGCGCTGCAAAACTTGACGAAGTCGAAGGAGGCGATCGGGCTCAGTTTTCATGCTGGCCCTCCTGATCATCAGCTTTTGCTTTGTGTGAATTAGGCTGAAACTCGCTTGCCA
>JAIPER010000212.1 GCA_021737115.1 Desulfohalobiaceae bacterium | reverse complement strand
TTTTGCCTTTTTTGGAATTTGAGTATTGGAATTTATTTGTTATTTGGGATTTGATATTTGTGATTTGCTTCAAGATCGTGATGGTTTAGGTTAACAGAATTTCTTGTTTTTCATGGCACAGAATTACGCGTAAGGCACTGGTATGGTTGAAAACATGGGATTTCCCCTGACCGTCGGCTACATCCAGTGCCGGCCGGCCTTGAACGATCCAAAGGAGACCATGCGGGGCCTGGACCCGCTCCTGGACCGGGCCGCCTCCGCCGATCTCCTGGTCCTGCCCGAGCTGTGCAATTCAGGCTATCATTTCCAGAACCCGGAAGAGGCCCGGCAATCGGCCGAAACGGTAAAGGACAGCCGTTTCCTTCGCTTTCTGCAGGACAAGTGCAGGCAGCACCGGTATTACCTGGCCACGGGGTTCAACGAGCTGGAGGGCGATTGCCTGTACAATACAGCCGTCCTGCTGGGGCCGGAGGGCTATGTCGGCCGCTACCGCAAGCTGCACCTGTTTCTCAATGAAAAAAGCTTCTTTCAGCCGGGGAATTCCGGACTGCCGGTCTTCGACCTGGGCGGGTACACGGTCGGCCTTCTGGTCTGTTTCGACTGGATGTTTCCTGAGGTCTGGAGGATCCTGTCCCTGAAAGGGGCGGACGTCATCTGCCATCCCTCCAACCTGGTCCTGCCCGGATACGCCCAGCAGGCTATCCCGGTCCATGCCCTGACCGGCCGGGTCTTTGTGGTCACGGCCAATCGGGTCGGGTCCGAGAAGGAGCTGACCTTTACCGGACAATCCCTGATCGCTGATCCCGGGGGGCGGGTCCTGGCCAGGGGGTCGGAAACAGAACCCGAGCTGGGGCTTGAGAGCGTGGATCTTGACCAGGCCCGGGACAAGATGATCACGGCCAGGAATCATCTCGTTACAGACCGCAGGCCGGAAGAGTATGGATTTCTGATCGAATAATGCAGGCCAGCCTGGAGGGGCGCCACGGTTCACAGTTTTTTTCTGACCCGCTCCATCCAGTCATAGACCGCCCGCCTGTACATGCGGTTGTAACCTTTGAGCCCCCCGAGCCCCTTCTTGCCGAAGAGAAAATTGATCTCCAGCATCAGCGGCGGCCCCTGGACCGGGAAGAGGATGTCGAAGCCGGCCAGGTCGATGACGGCCGAACCGGCCAGACCCAGGGCCATGGCCTGCCCGGTCCGCTGCCGCTCCGGGTGAAGGTCCGGTTCGATCCTGGCCCCTTTGGAGACATTGTTATAGAACGGATCCCGACCCACCCGGAAGTAGCTGAACACTTCCCGGCCCATGAGCACCACCCGGAGATCGAGGCCGCCGTGATCGATTAGTTCCTGGACCAGGGCCGGTTCGTCTTCCGGGAGAAAAGCCAGTTTTTCTTCAAGGTCTTTGAAGGTTTCGATCAAGAAAACGGTTGCCCCTCCGCCGCCTTTGTCTCCCTTGAGCACAAAGGGATATGAAAAGGGCGGGGCCTGAGTTTTGAGGCCGTGCAAAGCCTTGGCAGGCGTGTCAAAGACCGCGGTTCTCGGATGGGGTATGTTCTCTTGCCGCAGGAGTCTAATCTGTTCGGCCTTGCCCCGGCAGGCGTAGCGGGTGCGCAAGTTCGGAAAATGGTTTCGGGCCAGGGCAAGGACCTTCTGGTAGCGAACAGGCGAGAAATACTTGGGCATGAGCACACCGGCCGCATTTCTGATCAGGTCCAGGGACCTCTCGTCCAGAGCGGCCAGGGCCGGCAGGTTCTCGTCCAGGGTGAACTGGTGGTTCAGGGACAGGAAGTACTGTTTTCGAGCCATGAATAACGGGCTGCCTATGGTTCGCTTCGGGAGCGGACCGGGTCGTTTTGCATGATTTTCCGGTGCACCCGCTCTCTGGGACTGATCCGGGCCGTTTTGCCGGCCTGCTGGATTTCGCGGGCCTCCTCGATCAGATACTCCAGGTTCAAAAGCATCTCTTGGGGGTAGTCGCCGTCTTTGCAGGTGCCGCGGAGAAAGGCGATCGCGGCCACCAGCCAGTAGAGGGACAGGCTGAGTTCGGTCATGCGCCGCAACAGAAATTGCTCCTGGCTGATGGTCTTCTGGTATCGAAAAAGGGCGCTGCTTAAATGCTTTCGAAGGAGTCTTTCGCTCTTTCCTGCAACGGCCAGGGCCCGGGCCAGGAGGGGATGGTCCGTCCTGATGCCCTTGAGGGCGCGGCGGTATCTGAGCCCGGCCAGGGCCAGGAGCCTGGAGGCCTGCGGCCTGTCTTTCAGGTCCCGACCCATTTCCCTGGCCAGTTTCAAGGGCGGGTACAGGGAATGGATCTCGGTGGTCCCTTCGAATATGGTGGTCACCCGGAAGTCCCTGAGTCGTTTTTCATAGGGCAGGGTCGTAAGGTATCCGGAGCCGCCGGCCGTCTGCTGGGCCTCGTACAGGCTGTCCCAGCAGCGGGTCGTGCCGTACAGTTTGGCGTGGGAGGTCTCCAGGGCGCAGTCGGCCCGGGGATGTTTTTCAAGAATCCAGGCCGCAAAACGGTTCATGGCCCGGGAGGCAAAGGCGTGGACCCGGGCCCTGACTATCTTTTCCTGAATGAGCTCAAATGATTTGATGGGCCGCCCGAACTGCTTTCTGGAGGCCGCCCGGCTGCCCATGTCCTGAGCGGAACGCTCCATGAGCCCGGAAGAGGCGGCTCCCAGTCCCAGACGTCCGTAATTGAGGATGGTCATGGCCATCTTGAAGCCGTCGCCTTCGCTGCCCAGCCGGTTGGCTGCGGGCACCCGGACGTCCTTGAATCTGATCATGGCCGTGGAGCTGGCATGAAGACCCATCTTCGGCATGTCCCGGCCCACAATGATTCCGTCCTGGTCTCTGTCGACGATGAATCCGGCCGTTTTTTCCGACTCCGGCCCGCCCACCCGGGCAAAGACCGTTATCGCCCGGGCGTAGTTGGCGTTGGTGATATAGGTCTTGGTCCCGTTGAGCCGGTAGGAGCTCCCGTCATCACTCGGCCGGGTAGTGGTCTGGATGTTTCTGGCATCAGAACCGATGCCGGGTTCGGTCAGGGCAAAGGCGAATATGAGCGATCCTGAAGCGGCCTGCGGGAGATAACGTTCTTTCTGCTCTTTTGATCCGAAGAGGAGTAGCCCCTTGACGCCGATTGACAGATGGGCCAGGGGAACCAGGACCAGGGCCATGTCGGTGGCGGCGATTTTTTCGACCATCATCAGGTATTCGGACAGGGAGAATCCCAGGCCGTTGTACTGTTTGGGGATGGTCATGCCGAAGATGCCGATCCGGGCCAGGGCCTGGAGCAGCTCCTCCGGGACCCGGTGTTCCTGCTCCAGGCCCTGCGGAGAGTACCCCCGGCTCACCTCCAGGTACTTATTAAACAGGGCATCGACCCTGTGGGAGTCGATTGCGGATGGACCGCCCTGCAGCAGGTCCTTCCGGGGGCGACCCAGATAGAGGTTTTCCAGAAAACCGGTGTTCTTTTCCTGCATATGCTTCCCTCCTCAGTACTGGCTATAACTCAGCCTGGACTGGACTGCAACCACACTATTGTCAGATTTGCCAGAGGCAAAGCTCGTATGAGACTCCAGTTTTAGATCAGCGAGACAGCGAACCGGTTGCAGGGCTTTCTTGCGCTTTTTGCGCTTCCGGCTCTCGGTTTTCTAAGGCTCGCTCATGGGGGATCCCTATACCCAATTCATCCCCCTTGTTGTCTGATCGCATCTGTGCCATAATCAATATTTGGTTGGAAACTCACCCGTCTACCTCGTCACTGCAAAATTTTGAAATCCTCATGTATTCAAATACACTGCGGTTTCAAAATTTTTTGTTCCTCGTATCTGGGCAAGTTTACGACCAATTACTGTTTTCGTTCAGAGACTAATTAATTCCCAAAGGCTTATTTCTTTTTCTTAACCGTGAACTGTGAACCGCGAACCTGGAACCTTCTGGGTTGTACCTTTGTTCTCGATAAGATTGGGGGGGTCCCATGAAACACAGATTGCTCATTGTCAGCGCCTTTTTGATCTGCCTTTTCCTTGTAGCGGCCTGCGCCACGTCGCCCACAGGACGGAACCAACTCCAGCTCTTCTCCTCCGGGGAACTGGCCCGGATGGGGCAGGTCTCCTACCGGAAGATGGCCCAGGAGATCCCGGAAGAAAAGAATCAGGCCGTGAACAGGTATGTGAACTGTGTGGTCGACGCGGTCACGGCTTCCCTGCCGGGTTCGGCCGGCAGGACCGAGTGGAAGGTGACTGTTTTCGACAAGGACGACGAAGTCAATGCCTTTGCCCTGCCCGGAGGATACATCGGAATCTACACCGGGCTGTTGAAGGTTGCCGAAAATCAGGACCAACTGGCCGCGGTGGTCGGACACGAGATCGCCCATGTCACGGCCAAACATCCCAATGCCCGGCTTTCGACCCAGTACACCACTCAGGCCGGGCTGCAGCTGATCAATGCTTTTATCGGCGGACAGGCCGGCGGTGGCAGCAAAGAGATCATGGCTCTGCTCGGAGTGGGCAGCCAGGTCGGCATCCTGCTCCCCTTCAGCCGCTCCCAGGAGTCAGAGGCCGACATCCTTGGTCTTGACTACATGGCCAGAGCCGGATTCGACCCGAGAGAAAGCATAGATCTCTGGCAGAACATGGCCCGCTCCGGAGGCGGCAAGCCCCCGGAATTTTTGTCCACCCACCCCTCGGAACACTCCAGGATTCAGACTCTGCAGAACAGGATGCCTGAGGCCATGGAGCTCTACCGGCAGTCCAGGCAACAAAACCGTATACCACAGTGCCGCAGGCCGGCGGGTTTGTGACCTTAATTCAATTAAAATAATTTATCGTTTTTTGTATCCGGGCAAGTTAACGACCAATCACTGTTTTTGTTCAGAGACTACTTAGTACACGCAGGCGTAAATACAGTGACATTGCAATGCCAAGAGCATGTTCGCTACTGGGATCGGAAGCAACGCTGAAAAATACGAAATTCGAAACACGAAGCACGAAACAAGCACGAATGACCAAAATTCAAAACAAAACAGAGCGGGTCTCCAATTTAACTGAAACTGCAGAGGTGTTTTCTCTACGTTTCGGTCATTGAGTCATTCGAATTTCGAATTTGTTTCGAATTTCGAGATTCGGATTTCGGATTTACAAAGTCAGAGCCTAACTCCTTGGTTCGAGGACTGATAAAGAATACGTCACCGAACTTACGAATCAGAGCACTTAGGAGTAAAAAGCGGAGAACAGCCATGAAAGTAGGAATCATCGGAACCGGATTCGTGGGCAGCACCACTGCCTATGCCCTCGTCCTCGGCGGCGCGGCCAGCCGGGTCGTGCTCGTCGATCTCGATGAAAAAAGGGCCAGGGCTCATGCCGAAGACATACTGCACGCCACTTCTTTTGCGTCGCCCATCAATGTATCCGCCGGAGACTACACCGACCTCAAGGGGGCCGGGGTCGTGGTTCTGGCCTGCGGCGTGGGGCAGAAACCCGGAGAAAGCAGACTGCAGCTTCTGCAGAGGAACAAAGAGGTCTTCGAGGACGTGGTGCCCAGGATCACCCGCCAGGCACCCGAAGCCCTGCTCCTGGTGGCCACCAATCCCGTGGACATCATCACCCTGATTACCATGCGCATCTCGGGACTCCCACCGGGACGGGTCATCGGTTCCGGGACGATCCTGGATACTTCGCGGTATCGGGCCCTCCTTGGTGAACACCTCGGGGTCTCCCCCAGGTCGGTCCACGCCTATGTCCTTGGAGAGCACGGCGATTCAGAGGTCCTGGTCTGGTCCAGCGCCAGGGTGGGAGGGGTTCCGCTGTCCGACTTTGCCGAGCAGGTCGGCCGGCCTTTGACCGACTCGGTCCGGGAGGGCATCGACGAAGGCGTGAGGCGGGCCGCCTATCGAATCATAGAAGGCAAGGGCGCCACCTACTACGGCATCGGAGCCGGTCTGGCCAGGATCATCCAGGCGGTCCGGGATGACGAACACAGTGTCTTCACCCTGTCCTGCTTCAGTTCAAATATCGCCGGCATTAAGGATGTCAGCCTGTCCGTTCCGCGTGTCCTCGGAGCCGAAGGCGTCAGGGCCGAACTCTGGCCCCGCCTTTCGGACGAGGAGTCCGGGTTGCTCCGCCGCAGCGCTGAAATACTTAAAAAAAGCATTTCAGAGCTTGGCTGCTGAGCCTGCATTATATAAATTCAGAGCTCTTTCCGGTGAGCTGAAATTTGTATGAATTTTTGGACATTTTATTGTGAATTGTTTGCAAATCGAGGTTTCAGGTGTCAGCTTTGCCTCTGGCAAAGCTGACACATAATTAATTAATATATAAGAATTTACTGGCCTGCAGTTTGACACATCATGCTGAAGTCCGTCTTTGCCCGTATGATCAATGGAGAAACTCAACAGTTTTTTAGGATCG
>JAIPER010000211.1 GCA_021737115.1 Desulfohalobiaceae bacterium | reverse complement strand
GGACGGGTGGATGCCATCTGGGTGCCCACGGACAATACCGTTGTTTCCGCCTTCGAGGCCGTGGTCAAGGTCTGCGAAGACAACAAAGTCCCGGTGTTTGCCGCCGACACCGCCACAGTGGAACGCGGCGCCATCGGAACCCCGGGAATCGACTACTATGTCCTCGGACTGGAGGACGGCAAAATCGCGGCCCGGATTCTCAACGGAACTCCCCCCTCAGAAATTCCCGTCAAACAAGTCCCCATGACCAATCTGCACCTGAACCCCGTGGCAGCCAAACGAATGGGGGTCACCATCCCGCAGTCCGTCATGGACAGAGCCACTAAAGTTGTCGAAGAATAATTCCCTGGCCAAGGCAGCCCTTCAGCAGAATTCATAAAATCCAAAAACACGTTCCCAAAGATCCGCATCCTGGGAACGTGTTTTTGGATTGCGGAGGTTATTTGTGGACGTGATCAGCAGTATTCTTTTCGTGGCCGGATACGAAGGCCTGATCTTCGGTCTGGTGGCCATCGGGGTCTATATCACCTTCCGGGTTTTAGGCTTTCCAGACCTGGGCGTAGACGCCACCTTTCCCCTGGGCGGGGCCACGGCCGCGGTTTTCATCGTCAACGGGGCCAATCCCTTCCTGGCCACTTTGTTTGCCTTTATGGCCGGCCTTCTGGCCGGAATCATCACCGGGCTTTTGAACACCAAGCTCCGGATAAGCGCCCTGTTGTCAGGCATCCTGATGATGGTCGGGCTCTACTCTGTCAACCTGCGGATCATGGGCGGAGCCAACATCCCCTTGATCCGCAGCATAACCAGCTTCGATATTTTCGCAGCCTTCACCGGACTCACCGGCATGCCCCTGTCCATCACCCTGGCCGGCCTGACGGCCTTGATCATTTTCGTGGCCTTGAACTGGTTTCTGCGCACGGAGGTGGGACTGGCCCTGCGGGCCTCGGGGGATAATGAAAAGATGCTCCGGGGTCTGGGAGTGGATACGGACAAGAACATTCTGATCGGCTGCTCTCTGTCCAACGGCCTGGTGGCTCTGGCCGGGGCCCTGGTGGCCCAGAACCAGGGATTCTGCGACGTGGGCATGGGCATCGGCATCATTGTCATGGCCCTGGCCGCGATCATCATCGGGGAAGGTCTCTTTGGCAACCCCAAGGGCATCACCACCATTCTCCTGGCCTGTTTCGTGGGCACCTTTGCCTACAGGCTGTTCATCACCCTGGCCCTGCGTCTGGGCCTGCCTCCCGGGGACCTGAAACTGATCACCTCTGTTCTGGTCGTAGTTGCCCTGGGAATACCCTATCTGCGAAAAAGATTGCGCCGGGAATGGATTCCGCCGGCCTCTAGAATGTAAAGGAGAGAGAGGACAACATGAACACGGCTGCAGGCCAGAACATTCTGACCCTGAAGGATATCCGCAAGGTCTTTTTTGCGGGAACGGTCGATGAAGTCACCGCCCTGAATGGGATCGATCTCGAAGTGGCTGATCAGGACTTTGTAACGGTCATCGGAAGCAACGGGGCGGGGAAATCGACCCTTTTAAACATCGTGGCCGGGGTTTTCCCACCGGAAAGAGGCGGGAAAGTGGTCATCAAAGGCGACGACGTCACCAGGCTGGAGGAGTACAAGCACGCCACCCATGTGGCCCGGGTCTGGCAGGAACCCGAGGTGGGCACCTCCCGCAATCTGACCATCGAAGAGAACATGTCCCTGGCCATACTTAGGGGCCAGCCCAGGACCATCAAAAAGGCGATCAACAAAAAGCGCCGGGATCTCTTCCGGGAGGCCCTGTCCCAGATCGGGCTGGGCCTGGAGGACCGCCTGACCGCCCAGGTCGGCACCCTTTCCGGCGGCCAGCGGCAGGCCCTGTCCCTGGTCATGGCCACCATCAGCAAACCGACCATTCTGCTCTTGGACGAACATATCGCCACCCTCGACCCCAGGACCGCCCAGACCGTGATGGACTTGACGGAGATGATCGTCAGCCGGGACAAGATGAGCACCCTCATGGTCACCCACAACATGGAAATGGCCCTGAAGTACGGAAAAAGACTGGTCATGATGCACAAGGGACGGATTATCCTGGATATTGGAGAGAACCGGAAAAAAAACCTGAAGATCACCGATCTGATAGCCGCCTTCGAAACCGCGGCCGGCGAGGAGTTCACCGACGACAACGTGCTTTTGAGCTGCTAATACTTACGGTCGTCATACATTGAGGATGTCATTATTCGAGTAATCTGGTAGTCGATGCTGTCATTTCAGCAACCTTGCAATGTATTCCTCCCGTAAGTATCTATTTACTGAAAAGTTACACAAGAATGGCCAATTGCATTGGCGTGGATCAAATTAGATAAGTTAGAACTTGAATGCCTTATTCAAATATATCATGCGGATACCAGAAGTTGGCCCCACGGAAACTTCTCCCTTGCATGGCTTCTAAAACCTATCATTGACGGCAGATTCTAAGGCGCAACTTATGCCAACTTCTGGTATGGAGCTTTCCAGGGAACGGGCCGAGTTTCTGGCCCGGGACTTCAGCCGGGGATTCATCGCCTATTGCGGTTTTGCGGCCGAAGAAGTCAGGAGAGGCTATTTCCGGTCCAGCTTGATCCTGCGGCCGGAACACCGCCAGCAGGACGGTTTCGTCCACGCCGGGGTCATGGCCGCCATGGCCGACCACACAGCGGGCTACGCCGGGTTCACCCTGGTAGACCAAGATCATCAGATCCTGACCATTGAATTCAAAATCAATTTTCTGCGCCCGGCAAAGGGGCACAGCCTCTCTTGCCGCTCCAGGGTGATCCGTGCGGGGCAACAGCTCCTGGTGGCCGAATCCGAGGTGTTCGACATCCGAAAAGATGAAGAAAAAGAAACAGCCAGGGCCCTGGTGACCCTGATGGCCGTTCCCGGGGCAAAGCTTTCGGCAGGGGATCAGGTCTTGGGTTTGAGGGAGTAGATGATCAGTTTGTCTTTCAGGATCAACGGCCTGGAATCGACCTTTTCTCCGAGGAATTCATCGATCCGCCGGGCGGTTTTCGGATCGAACTCCTGGTTATAGTACTCGAAATGATAGCTGTAGAGGTCCTCCAGGTCCTCGAAGACCCACTCGGTATAAAAAACTTCCGTGTCTTCCACGCAGAGCGGACATCCCTTTATTGCCTGGCGGGCATAGATCAGGGCAGGGGACTCGTCTACGAACAGGCTCGACAGGGTCTGAATTTCTCCGTCCAGAGCCGGTTCCAGCACGAGAACCCTCCCCTGCTGCCAGACTACCCGTTCGGCCTCCTTCAGGGCAGTGGTGCTTTCCTGATGGTGCAGGGACAGGCTGAAAAGCACCAGATCGAAGGAATTGTCCTCAAACTGAAGGTCCTGCCCCGTGCCCACCCTGAAATCGACCCCGGACAGGTCATTTCTGGCCCTGGCAATCTGTCTCTGATCCGGGTCAATGGCCACGATCCTGTCCGTGTTCCTGATGAGCATGGAAGTAATCCTGCCCTGACCGCAA
Source organism: Desulfohalobiaceae bacterium (assembly GCA_021737115.1). Taxonomy (GTDB): domain Bacteria; phylum Desulfobacterota; class Desulfovibrionia; order Desulfovibrionales; family Desulfothermaceae; genus JAABTT01. The sequence continues at coordinate 2,957 of JAIPER010000211.1, read as the reverse complement.
CCTATTTCCAGGATCTTTTTGCCCTGGAGGTCAACCAGTTTTTCCATTCTCTGTCTGGTGACCTGATCCTGGTCTTCTATCATGTTGTTTCCCTCTAACGGTCGGCTTTTGGTTCGAATTCTCAAAAACCCAGGAGTCGGTCTCCTCGTTTTATCGGTCATTGACCTGCATCCGGTTACCTCCCGGGGGATACGGAGTACCCGGGAGGTAGCCGGATATTGGATCGGTATCCTACAATCCCCGCAGCATCCTGTCCAGCTCGCGTTGAACCTCTGGTTCCGGGCTCTGCAGCGGTGAACGGGGGGCACCGCCGAAATAGCCCGCGGTATCCATGACCGCTTTCAACCCGGCGATGCCGTATTTCACGGTCACGGCCTTGGCCAGCGGCGTCATCCGGTTCTGAAGACTGCGTGCGTCCTGGTGGCGACCTTGTTGAAAAAGATCATAAATCTCAATGCAATGCTCAGGTATGACATTGGCAACCGCCAGGATTCCCCCGTGGGCACCGATGCACAGGGCCGGATAGAACACCGGGGCCGAGCCCACGAAGACCAGAAATTCGGGTTCGGTTGAATAGATGGTTTCGTTCAACTGCCCGATGTTGCCCTGGCTGTCTTTAATCCCCACGATATTGGGGTGCTTGGAAAGCCTGGCCACCAGGGCGGGCTCCAGATTGACCCCGGTAAACTGCGGCACATTGTAAAGCAGGATCGGAATCCGGCTCTTATCAGCCACGGCCTGGAAGTGATCGAAGAGGATTTTCGGCTGCATGGAGCCCTTGTAATAAAAGGGAGGAGCCACCAGGGCGTAATCGGCACCCAGATCGGCCACCAGGTTTGTAAAGCGAACGGTCTCCCGGGTCGACTCCAGGCCGGTTCCCACCAGCATGGTTTTCGAATCAGGGATGCAGCCCCTGGCCTTTTCAACCACAGCCAGTTTTTCCTGTTCGTTCAGATATACAGCTTCCCCGTTGGAGCCAAGGATCAAAAACCCGGACAACCCGGTTCGATTCCACATGGCCAGATTTTCCTCCAGTTTTCCTAAAGCCGGCTCGCCCCGGTCAAAAGGCGTGGGAATGGGGGGAATCACTCCTGTCAATTCCATAGTCTTCTCCTTAGTAAAAAATCACCATCTGTTGAAATTATTGTTGACAAAAACCACATAACTATTTTAATTCTTACAGCTGAATAAAGTTCATGCTCTTTCAATGTCAAACTCGAAAGGAGGCCTCAGTATGCTGAAAATTTCCATGAAGACCATCACTTTTTGTATCTGTGGGACTGCTTTGCTCCTTGCAGGTTCCATGGCGCCGGCCCAGGCCAAGAGCGTCAAGATCGGCGCCTTGATGCCGATGACCGGTGATCTGCAGGCCTATGGCGAAAGCTGCTACACCGGGGTCCAGCTGGCTATAGAACAGATCAACGAAGGGGGCGGCGTCCTGGGTTCCGAGCTTCAACTCAAGCTCGGGGACACTCAAACCAAACCGCAGCCGGGTATCGACGCAGCCCAGAAGCTCGTGTCTGTAGAAAACGTATCTGCCATTGTCGGAGCCTTGTCAAGTGGCGTGACCATCCCTGTGGCTTCGAGCGTGACCAGCAGCGCCGGAGTCGTGCTCATGTCCCCGGCCTCCACCTCTCCGGTCATAACCAACCTGGAAGACAATGACTTCCTGTTCCGTTCCGTGCCCTCGGACGCCTTCCAGGGTGTGGCCCTGGCCCAGCTCGTCGAAGAAGCGGGTTATGAAAACGTGGCTACCTTGTATGTCAACAACGATTACGGCGAAGGGCTGGCGGTCAGCTTTGAAAAGGCCTTTAAAAGCAAGGGTGGAACCGTCTCCCAATCCCTGGCCTACGAACCGGGCAACGCCTCCTACCGCGGCGAACTGTCCAAAGCAGCCTCGAAAGGGGCTGAAGCCCTGAACCTGATCGGATACCCGGAAAACGGGATCACCATCCTCCGCCAGGCCCTGGAAGAAGGATTGTTCACTAAATTCATCTTTTCCGACGGCCTGAAAGCCCCGGAGATCATCGACTCCATCGGCGCCAAATACTTAAATGGTTCATCCGGGACCGTCCCCCAGGCCTTGTCCGACACCCCATCCGCGCAGAATTATCTGAGTGCTTACAAGGAACGCTTCGGTCAGGTTCCTCCCAAACCTTACATCGACACCAGCTATGACGCCACCTTTGTCCTGGCCCTGGCCATCGAAAAAGCCGGTAAGACTGACGGCAAGGCAGTGCAGGAAATCCTGCGCGAGGTGGCCAACCCCCCCGGGGAAAAGGTCCTGCCCGGCGAATGGGCCAAAGCCGTTAAACTCCTGTCCGAAGGCAAGGATATCAACTACGTCGGTGCTTCGGGATCAGTGGATTTCGATGAAAACGGCGATGTCGGCGGGACATTCGGGCACTGGATGATCAAGGACGGTGAAATCGTCACGGTCAAGGTCTTCGAACCCAAGATGTAATACCAAAATGCCGGCGGACCGGCATTTTGGTATCCTATATTTTCCTCACAAGGCAAAAGCCCGCATCTGAAAAAGATGCGGGCTTTTGTCTTTCCTGCAGTATAGACTATTCTCCCTACAGCGATATTTCAAACTTCGTATCAACGTTTTGACATTTAAACTTAAGGATTTAAAATAATTGATACTATTTAAAATGACTTCAAAATTGGACATAATATCGAAATTCGAATTTCGTGCTTAGAATTTATCATAACCTGATATATGCCCAAAAAAATAGCAAAACTTTGGAGTGCGGGAAAGAGCTCTGTATTTACAACTATTCCGTCATTCCGGCGGAATGACGGACAAGAGAAGGAGGCATCCAAAAGGCTGGATCGACCCTCCCCCGACCCCTCCCTGGCCAGGGAGGAGAGTTTCGAATTCAGTGCGACAGCGGACAGACCGACCAATTTTCAATTAATAAAATCAAATAGTTACGTGGAATTTCATCCGA
>JAIPER010000210.1 GCA_021737115.1 Desulfohalobiaceae bacterium | reverse complement strand
TGCAGGCCTATGCCGAAGGCTTCGGCATTCTCGAGGACTCGCCGTATGCCGAGCACCTGGATTATGCCAAGCTCAGCCACCTCTGAAACCAGGGCAGCGTGATCAGGTCCTGGCTCCTGGAACTGGCCGAACTGGCCTTTGCCCAGAGTCCCAGGCTTGATTATCTTCAGGGCTATGTCGAGGATTCAGGTGAAGGCAGGTGGACCGTGCTCCAGGCGGTTGAAACCGCCTCCAGCGCCCCGGTCTTGACCCTGTCCCTGATGGAGCGTTTTCGTTCCAGACGGGAGAACACCTTCCCGGACCGGGTCCTGGCCGCACTGCGCCAGCAGTTCGGGGGCCATGCAGTTAAAACGTCTGAATAAGGAGTGCACTACATCATGGCTGATCAGCGCAGCAACACAGACAGACCCACGGTGGAAGCCGAGCGTCTGGACCCCGGCCAGTGCCGGCTGGAGCGGGTCCAGGACCCGGCCGTGGTCGTGATCTTCGGGGCCACCGGAGACCTGACCTGGCGCAAGCTCTTCCCCTCCCTGTTCTCACTGTACCAAAACGAGCTGTTGCCCGTGAACATCTGCATCGTGGGAGCCTCCAGGTCCGGGCTTGCCCATGACGACTTCCGGGAATCCATGCGTCGCAGCGTAGAAGAGGAGCCGGGCCGGGAACCCGAGGGCTGGGACTACCTCTGTCAGCGGCTCTTCTACCACCAGGTCTCCTACGACGACCAGGAGAGCTTCGCCAGTCTGAGGTCCTTTCTGGACGAGCTCGACACCACCTTTGGCACCCGGGGCAACCGGATCTTCTACCTGGCCGTGCCGCCCACGATCTATACGACCATCGCCCACCAGCTGGGTCAGGCAGGGCTGGCCGGAGAAGATCATTCCAGCGGGAACTGGGTGCGTTTCGTGGTGGAAAAGCCCTTTGGCCACGACCTGGAGAGCGCCCGCGAGCTGGACCAGGCTCTGCACGAGAGCTTTGCCGAGCACCAGATCTTCCGCTTTCGAAGCCGAACGGGTCCGAGACGAGAAGACCAAGGCCTACAGGTCCCTACGGCCTTTTCCCACCAACGAGCTGGATAGCTACCTGGTCCTGGGCCAGTACACCTCCGGGCGGATCAATGGGGAAAAGGTGCGCGGCTACCGGGAGGAGCCCAAGGTGGACTCCGAATCCCTGACCCCGACCTTTGCCTCCATGAAGGTCTATGTGGACAACTGGCGCTGGCAGGGAGTGCCCTTCTACCTGACCTCGGGCAAGCGGCTGGCTGAGAAGCGGACCGAGATCAAGGTCCAGTTCAAGCAGGTGCCAAGCTCCATGTTCCGAGGCGTCCTGGGGGAGGACATCTCGGCCAACAGGCTGACCCTGGGCATCCAGCCCAGAGAAGAGATTCACCTCAGCTTCCAGACCAAGGTCCCTGGTCCCAAGGTCTGCCTGCGCACGGTCAGGATGTATTTCGACTACGACCAGGGCTACACCGGACCGGCTCTGGAGGACTATGAAAAGGTCCTCCTGGACTGCCTGCTCGGGGACCAGACCCTGTTCTGGAGGCAGGACGGGGTGGAGCTCTGCTGGGGGTTCTTGACCCCGATCCTCATCGAGTGCGACTGCCCGGACCAGGGTAAGCGGCTGCACCAGTACGAAGCCGGAACCTGGGGTCCGGAAGCGGCTAAAAAACTCCTGCCTTCCCTGCCGGGGCAGGCTTCTCGTTGAAACGGCCTCGTCTTCGAACAGTACGTTGATGTAAGATCAACTTCAAAGGCTTTGATGGACGGCTGGTTTCAGATGTTTTGGAGGAGGAAAAAATGAAATAAAAAATCAACATCTTGCTGGGCCACTTCATCGTGTGCGGCTGGACATCATTCGCGGCCTTCGCATTATCGTCCTGTCCCGAGTCCGCAAGTCGGGCTTTTCCGACCAATAGAGGCTGGTTTTCGCCATCAGGTGGGGAAAGGACTGGATTCTGGCCATGCAGTCCAATAACCATGTTCAGGTATCTTCTCCAGAGAAGCTATTCCTTAGCTAACGCAACGCCGGCGTGAAGACTGTAGTAAGGGCGATAGCTCAATTCATTCAAGGCTGTATTCCAGCAGGAGAAGGCCGAGGTCGATGCCGTCGTTTTGAGAGGCAAGATCGGCGTTGGACATATGGTGATACCTGATTCCCAGCCTGTACTGGCTGTCGTCCCCGAAAATCACCCCTGCCCCGAATTTGTCCATAAACAGGAGGTTAGAACCGAGTTCCCTGTCCTCAACAACGGTGTCGCTGACCAACCCCGGTCCGACTCCGATTTCCACATAGGGTCTCCACCCGGAAAATACCTTGTCAAAGGTATAGATGGCCAAGGGTACCAGGGAGACGTTGGCAAAATTATCACCCTTGTCGTTCCACCAGCCTACGGCGCCTTCGAGGGATAAAGAGCCGGTTCCGGTTGTGGTCTGGAACAACTCAGGCATGAGAATCTTGCGAACCCCCAGATTCACTGAGGTCATCGCGCCGTGAGTCGACTTTCCGAGACTCAGGCTGTAGGCATCAAAGGCATGGCAATTGGCGAAAGGAAGAAACACCAGAAGAAACAGGCAGCTGAGCAGTAAATATGCTGTACGCATGTTTTCTCTTTTTCGTTGAGTTTTGTTTTCAAAGGGAGCTGGAGTTTGGCTTCCAACCAATCGAAGACTGCGGCATCACAGTGGACATGAACACCGTGGCCCTGATGCCTGGCCCCAAGACTAAGGATTAGATCCTGCATAGACGGGATGACGTCTATTTTAGTTTTCAGAGAGTCAACAATCCATCACAAAAAGGCCGGGCATGTACCCCGGCCTTTTTGTTTCATAAACCAGTATCACCAAATTGTAGTCCCAACAATATTTTATACTGATCCAATTTTGGTTTTTACAACAAAGACTGGAGACCCAAGGCTCCAGGCCCAAATTTCAAAAAAAGCTGAGTTGGATCAGTATAGGTTCCTGTGCCGAAAAGCCCTGTCACATGGCGACCTATTTACCCTCCTCCAAAGGATAGGAAATGATCAGGCTTTTGGGGTCCTGGGTGATGACCCGCCCTTCATCCTTGATCAACACAGCCACGAGCTCGCGGGTTCCGTCGTTGTTAAAGTCCCCGAAGCAGAAATCGCGGACCTGACCGCTTAATTGCCTGGTTTTCCAATCCTCGGCCAGGCCGATGCCGTCCCAGCTGAAGGAAACGATCTGCCCTTTCCGGTAATGTCGAAACCGTTTGAGATGTTCTCCCAGAAGATCCTGGTTTTTAATGGTCACCACTTCGTTCTGCCCGTTTTCGTCGATATCCACGATGCGCACCCGAAGAGGAAAATAAAATCGTTCCCTGGGTTCACCGGGCTCCGGTTTTTCCTGGGTCATGAACAGGGAGCTCCCCCCGTATTTTTCATCGGATTTCCAGATCGAGTTGCCGGAATTGCCGAAAACCTGGAGACGGTTTCTCTGATCATAGGCCACGATGTTTTTATCAGCGGTCTTGGTGACATACCCATAGCCCACCCCCAGGAGATTGACCTCCTCATTCGGCAGAAGCTGGAAGTCCGGGACATAGCCCTGATCCGTGGCCTTGAGCTGATGGATTTCGCCGGTGTACTTCATCTTGCCCTCCTGCCTTTGTCCCAGAAGGACCGGCCTGGCATGGGACGGTTTGGCCACACGATAGAACCAGGGACTGTCCTGGACGATTTTCTGATATTTCTGGCCGTCGTACTCCAGGACAAAGGACTTGACGAGGACATTGGTCTGGCCCAGACAGCTGACGAAGATTTCGGGATAGCCGTTTTGATTGATATCGGCCACATCCAGGGAGAGGTTATGCATGCCCGGGCTGGTTGGCAGGACCTGCACTGCACTCAGAATGTCGTCTTCAGCGCGGTAGATATGGACTTTTTCCCGGCTGGCAAAGACGACCTCCAACTGGCCGTCCTGATCCACATCACCCAGGTCAAGGCCGTTGATCAGCAATTTGTAGCTCTGGCTCTGCCAGAACTGCCTGCCAGCTTGCTGTTTTTCAAGCATCTGGATGAACGGGGATTGGGGCTCCAGTTCAAAAAAATCTTCCTCTTTCTGGCTTCTTGGCCCTGACGAGGGAGCTTCGGCGGATTGGGTCGATTGGGCTGTGGTTCTTTTTCCCAGCAATTCTGACTTGAAATCCCGGGCCAGGGCGTCGATATGGGTGATCAGGGAATCTATTTCCGAGGATTCCCTTGAAAAAAGAAAGGTGTCGGCGCTATCCGAAGTCGGTATGCCCTTGGCGTCGAGACTCAAGCTTTGGCCGAGAATAGTCACCGTGCCAAAGAGGACATAATCAGAGCGGATCCTTTCTCCAATTTTCCGGGCGGATTCGGAATCTATCCGATCGATCGGCCGGGCCAGTTCCTCCACTTGTCGACTGTCGGCAATGTCAATCGCATCTGTCTCATACAGGCGAGAGGAGAGCATGTCCGCGATACCTTCCTGTAGATAGCGGTATTTCTCCGGCCCATTGATCTTGAAGGGCAAAATCGCGATCGTATACTGGGCAGCCAGGAGCCGGGCCGGGAAAACACAAAAGATCCCCAGGATCAGCAGGGACCAGATCGTTCTTTTTAAGAAGTTGCAGATAAAGGAGTCTGTCATAATCCCTCCGCTATAGAATTTTAGATTTTGGATTTTGGATTTTCGATTGTTAAGACAAAGAATAAGAGCTGGTTATCTATCACTACAGCGAAAGTTTATGCTCACAAGCCCTTTTGTGCTGGGATCGCCAGGCTCCAGCCTGGCATTGCGGGTCGCCAGGCACGCGCTTGAGGCGTGATTGGCTCTATACAAGATATGATTGCACCTGAAGTTTCGCTGTAGTGCTATCATAAGTCCAAAAACTTTTTCTTAGAGTCTATAGGTCAGCTTGCCGTCGGTTCCAGGAGGATTTTTTGCAGGCTGCTGTCAAAGAGGCTGATTTTGCCCTGCACCTTCTTTTCCTCCCCGAATATGTTTTTCAGGGTCACCAGATTCCCCCGGACCTCAACCCGCTCTACGCTTTCGATGAGCTTTTCCTCTGATTCCCCTTTCTTGAGATAGACATGAACTTCGCACATGATAGGCCCTCTTGGATTGTGGGTTTTAATCTGTTTTCAAGTGATTTGAGATTTCAGTGATAAAATCGGCAAAATCCGGTCGTCCTTTCCGGAGTTGTTCGAGATAGAGTTTCAGACGTTCTTTGTCTAGTGGCACAGAATTCCTCCAGTTGTTCCTCAAGAAGAGCTTTTGCCCGTAAGATATATGATTCATTGATGAGAAAGTACAGTGAGAGTTGATCGATCCGTTCAGATAGAAGCTCTGGATTCTGGTTTTTGATAATGATTCCGTTATTTACGGCTGAGTGCAAGACGTGTGGATCAACATCATCAAGTTCGAAAAAAACAAGATCGATTTGCTCTTCCGGAAGAGACAGCTCCTGCGTCAAACGATACAAAATATCGAAATGGTTTTAAAACGGCTTTTTCAACATCTTCCGGATAGCTGTACACAGTGATGCCCAGCTTTTGGGCTAGCTTACGGGCCTGGTCCTCGACCATCGGTGAGATGACAACCATCTGGGTGGCCTGGCGCTGGTGCCGCTGTTCATAGAAGCGGACCTTGCGCTCGAAGATGTGCATGTCCGATTTGCTCATTGAAGATTTGATTTCACAGAGTATCAGGGCACTGTCTTGATTGATGATGTCGATTTCAACCTGATCCGGTCTGCTGAAGACAAACCCTTCATCGTCGAATTCATTCACATGGAGAACCTGTATGTTGAAATGATCTTCCAGGATGCCTTTCATGGCCCGGCGAAAGGATTCTTCGGCATACAGACCCCATCTGGCCCCCAAAGCGCCTATGGTCCGATCGTGCTGCCGATCAATTTTCTTGTCCAGACCGGTGATGCTCTCCTGGACTTGTTGAATGATTTTTTGGTTTTTCCACCATTTTTTGTCCTGCTCGTCCCATTTCCGGGTCTGCTGCTCCCAACGTTTGTCCTGTTCCTCCCATTTCTGGGTTTGTTACCGCCATTTCTGAAATTGAAGCTCCCTATCCTGTCGCAATTCATCCAGGATTTGATCGAAACGGCTTTCAGTTTCATATTTGTCAGCAAATAACCTTTTGTTCAATTCTTGGATCAAAGTTCTGAGCTCGGGATCGGTCTTTATTAATTCAGGGAGATGCTGCTTGATGATGTTTTGTATTTGTTTTGTATCCATAAAAGTCACCATGCACCAAGCTTTCGGGTTAGATTTTCATTTATATTATCAAGCAGATTCCAAAAGCTCCGAGTTCTTCGTTCCGCCTTCCACACTCCGCGCTCCGAGCTCCGCGCTCCGGGCTCCGCGTTCCGAGCTCATCGTTCCGCCTTCCACACTCCGCGCTCCGGGCTCCGCGTTCCGAGCTCATCGTTCCGCACTCCGAGCCCCGCGTTACATTGCCTCCAGCGCCTTTTTCAGGCATACGCTG
>JAIPER010000209.1 GCA_021737115.1 Desulfohalobiaceae bacterium | reverse complement strand
ACGTTTTCATAATTGGCCTTGTCTTCGGGATGGGAGATGTCCCAGTACTGCAGCCAGCCGTATTTGTCCGTGACATACAGATACTGAATAAACGGATACTCCTCCAGAAAAGCCCCCACCTGTTCCTTGACGGCTGGTAATTCCGCCCCCTGCAGGCTCCGGCTGAGATCTTCGATGAGCTTGGCCGCCAACCTCTGGGCGGTCTGCTTCAGATGGTCGTATTCCGAAATAAAGTATTCGGGCAGATAGCGCCTGACCAGACTCATGATCTCTTCATGGGAAAAGGAGGTGTTGCGGCCGTGGTGGTACTGTTCCACGATCTTCTTGTGGATGCGCCCCACTGCCGGGTGGCTCTTGGGGATCCGTTCGTCCTCCGGGATCTCCAGGGCCTGGTTGATCCAGTAGGCGATGCCTGCCTTGCCGGACTTGTCATTGATGATGATCGGCGCAGACCGGCCGAGGATGTGGGTGGTGTCGAAGATGTTGTAGATCTCTTCGTTCTTGGCCAGTCCGTCGGCATGGATCCCGGCGCTGGTGGCGTTGAAGTCCCGGCCGACAAAGGGAAAGTTCGGGGGGATGCGGTAGTTGAGTTCCTTTTCGAAGTATTCGGCTATTTCGGCTATGACCCGGGTGTAGGCGGAGTCGTCGTCCCCGGTCAAAGAGATGTACTCGATGACCAGTGCCTCCAGGGGGGCGTTGCCGGTCCGCTCGCCAAAACCGAGCAAGGTGCCGTTGGCTGCGGAGCAGCCATAGAGCCAGGCCGTGGAGGCGTTGATCAGGGCCTTGTGAAAATCGTTGTGCCCATGCCATTCCAGCCAGCGTCCGGGCACGCCGCCGTCGTCGGTGAAGGCCCTGATGATCTTGGCCACATTCCGGGGCAGAGAGGCCCCGGGGTAGGGCACGCCGTAGCCCAGGGTGTCGCAGAGCCTGATCTTCACCGGCAGCCCGCTTTCCTTGGACAGGGCCATGAGTTTTCCGGCAAAGGGGATGCAGAAGCCGTAAATATCGGCCCGGGTGATATCTTCAAAGTGGCAGCGGGGAGAAATACCCATTTCCAGGGCCTTTTCAACGACCCGCAGGTATTTTTCCATGGCCTTTTTGCGGTCCAGGTTCAGCTTGAGATAGATGTGGTAATCCGAGACCGAGGTCAACATCCCGGTTTCCTTGAGACCCATATTCTTGACAAACCTGAGGTCATCCAGATTGCAGCGAATCCAGCCGGTTATCTCCGGATAGGTGTAGCCCTTGGCCAGACAGGTCTCCACCGCCCTTCTGTCTTTGTCCGAATACAGGAAAAATTCGCTTTGTCGGATCAATCCGCTCTGTCCCCCCAGCTTGTGCAACAGATCGAAGATGGTGCTGATCTGTTTGATGCTGTACGGCGGCCTGGCCTGCTGTCCGTCCCGGAAGGTGGTGTCGGTGATGACCACTGGATCGGCCGGACGGCCCATGATAAAGGTGTCGTCGAAGTTGACCCGGCTGATCTTCTTGTAGGGATAGATCGTCCGGTGCAAGTCCGGGGTTTCGGGATTCTTGAGCACCTGCTCCCGGTCGGAACGGGTCAGGTGGAGCAGTGATTTGGCCATAATCAGCCTCCTTGTAAAAAAAAACCCCGGCGAAAAGGCCGGGGTTGACAGGTTTTTTTTGTTCTGACTCAGCTAAAATTCCCAGCCCAGATCATCTCTGAGTTCCGTCGGCAAGTTGGCGCCTTTCGGCGGCAGGTACGGGCGGGGTGCGCCTGCAGACTGCCTGCTTGCCTTGAGTTCATCAAGGTCGAAGGTGCGGGGGATGTAAAAGACCTGGCCCGGATAGATCAGGTCCGGATCACTGATCTTATCCCGGTTGGCCTTGTAGATCAAGGGCCACATAAAGGGGTCGTTGTAAATTTCCCGGTATTCGGAAATCCACCAGAGGCATTCGCCTTTGACAACCTCATGCATCAGGGGCAGTTGGGCATAGTCCTGATCATAGAGTTCCATGGCGGTCGGCGGGACCGCTTCCGGCTCCTGGACCGTGTCGACCCCTTCTTTCTGCACCATTTCAGGCGCAGCCTGCTTCGCTTCGGCCATGGCCGGCTCCGATGCGGTTTTTTTCAGACAGCAGCCGGAGACCGCCGTCAAGAAAAAGACCACCAAGACGAGTAGCAAATACCTCTTCATTTTTTTCCTCCTCCTTTTGCTTCCACAGCGACACAACGTACACTGCTGACTTCCTTTCCACAGAGGCTACAGATAGTTTGCTAAAAAATCAATGATGGAAAAAATTTTATTGTCGGGCAATGCGTTGACTTTGCCTGGGGGGTATGATAGCACCTTTTTTTGCTTGTGAAGGAAGGCACAAAGTATGTTCTTCAAAAAAAAAGAAGACCGGGAGTATGTCGACCAACTGCTCAGAGCCAGTCTGCTCGGGCTGCACATGGTGGCCACCACCTTCATCGGGTTGCTGGTGGGCCTGTATCTGGACAAATGGTTGAACACGAAGCCCTGGCTGACCATTATTTTTTTGCTTTTTGGTATCGCGGCCGGCTTTAAGAACCTGTTTCAGGAAGTGCGTAAGATCCAGTCCAGTGAATCTCGAAAAGATCAGAAAAAAAACGAATGACTGGCTCCGGCAAAGGGACATCCGCAATCCCGAGGTCAGGTGGTTAGTCCGGCTGCACCTGGTGATTATCCTGAGCGGGTCGGCGCTGTTTCTCGCCCTGGCAGGCGGAGTGCATTTCGCGGCCTTTGGCCTGGGCGCAGTCCTGTCTTTTGTGAATTTTTATATCCTGGCCAGGATCGTTCCTCACCTGGTCTGGAGTCAAAGCGGCGGGACCTTCAGTCTGCTGTTCGGTTTCTACCTCAGGCTGTTGCTGACAGGATGCGTCCTGTTTCTTTGCATAGCCTGGTTAAAGTTACCGGTTGTGAGCCTCTTGCTCGGGCTGTCAACCGTTTTGCTGACCATCCTGGTCTGGTTCGCCAAGTTTGTTCTGACCCATAAACACAAGGAGGCTTAAATCCATGTCTGCAGTAGCACCGCATATCCTCTTGCTTGAAGAAGCCATGGAAGTTGTCGGTCTCGTCGGGAAGGCCGGACATAGTCTGATTCCGCAGCATGTCCTCTATACCTGGCTGGTCATGCTCATCCTGATCGTCCTCGGCTGGGTCGGGACCAGGAATCTGAAGCTGGTGCCAGGCAAGGTGCAGAACTTCCTTGAGCTCATCATCACCGGTATGGAAGATTTCATTGTCTCCAATATGGGAGAAAAAGGAAGGGGAGTGGTCTTCCCGCTTCTGATGACCCTGTTCCTCTTTATTCTTTTCTGCAACTTCATCGGCCTGGTTCCGGGATGCAACGCCCCGACAGCCAATCTAAACACCAACGCGGCCATGGCCCTCAGCGTGTTTATCTTTTACAACCTGATCGGGATCAAGACCCACGGCGCGAAGTATATCAAGCATTTTACCGGCCCGGTCGTCCTGCTCACGCCGATCATGCTGCCCATCGAGATTCTGAGCCATCTGGCCAGACCCTTGTCGCTCACGGTTCGGCTCTTTGGAAATATATTCGGCGAGGAGTTGGTGCTGATGCTCTTTTTCATGCTCCTGCCCATCCTGGCCACCTTGCCGATCTATTTTCTGTACGGCCTGGCCGACACGATCCAGGCCTTCATCTTCTTCATGCTGTCCATGATTTATCTGAAAATGGCCTATGAAGAAGCGCACTAAGGGGAAATGGCCGTCTGGCCTGAATTATAAAACCTTGTAAGGAGGAATCTTATGAGAAAAGGATTGATGATTGTCCTGAACACAGTCGCCCTGGTTGGTCTGGCCGGAGCGGCCTTTGCCGCGGAAGGCGGGACCGATCCCCAGGTCGTGTCCATGATCGCCATCGCCACGGCCATCGGCATGGGACTGGCGGCTCTGGGAACCGGAATCGGGATGGGCTTCGGCCTGAAAGGCGCCTGTGAAGGTACGGCCCGCAACCCCGACGTCAGCGGAAAGATCACCGTGACCATGCTCATCGGTCTGGCCATGATCGAGTCCCTGGCCATTTACACCCTGGTCGTGGACCTGATCCTGCTTTTCGCCAATCCGTACGTCTAGGACAGAGTGGTTGTATGTCAAGGAGGCCCTTCTGGGCCTCCTTCGTGTTTGGAGCTCTCCTGTTATCCTGGCCGGGATCATGAACGAATAGGTAAAGCCTTAAAGATGCAGCGATTGTGAAGACCAAAAGAGTACCCAAGGTGACCGTGCAGCGTATGGCCCTCTATGTCCAGGCGCTGGAAGGTATGCTCCAGAAAGAAATCAAGGTCGTATCCTCGGAAGGACTTGCGGCGGCCTGCAATGTCAATTCTTCGCAGATTCGGAAGGACCTGGCCTACTTCGGCGAGTTCGGCGTCCGGGGAGTCGGGTACTATGTCTCTGATTTGCTGGGGGCCATGCGGGCCTACCTGGGAATCGACCGGGTCTGGAACTGCGCCCTGGTCGGGGTCGGCAATCTGGGCCGGGCTTTGTTGCGGCATGAACAGTTGGCCCAGAGGGGGTTTCGTATCGTGGCCGCCTTTGATTGCGATCCCTTCAAGATAGGCGAAGTCGTGGCCGAGCATGAGATCATCTGCACCAGACGCTTGAAAGAGGTCAAAGAAGAACTGGCCATTGAAATCGGCATGATCGCCACTCCGCCCGAGAGGGCCCAGCGGGCGGCCAACCACTTGATCGAGGCCGGGGTCAAGGGAATCATCAACTTCGCTCCGGCCATAGTTTCCGTGCCCGAGGGCATAACCATCGACTACGTCGATTTTTCGCATAGCCTGGTGACCCTTGCCTTTCAGTTGAGCGTTCCGCCTGAAGATTGACCCCCGCTTTTTCCCGCAGCCGTGGCGGGCCGTGGTCATGGCTCGCGTTTTTTTGCATTCAAGTATCTGAAAAATAATTATATTATTTTGCCTTGCCAAATCCGGAAGATCCGGTTATATTTTACTGTTACAAACGAGACAACAGGATGCCCTGGCCGAAGCGATAAGAGTGCTTTCCGGTCCCGGGGGTCCGGTCCCCTGGGCCGCAGGGGAAAGCGTATTACAATGAGTACTGCTCCAGGGGTTGCGGTCTGAAGACGGCAGGCCGGAGCAGTATGCGACCAAATCTGGAGGGCCAACGATGAAGAAGGATATCCATCCCAAACAGTACAAGGCAGTGGTCAAGTGTTCCTGTGGTTTTGAGGTCGAGACCGAAAGCACCCGTGGAGAAAAGATTGAAGTGGAGATCTGCTCCAACTGTCATCCCTTTTACACCGGGAAGCAGAGATTTGTAGATACAGCTGGACGGATCGACCGCTTCAAGAAAAAATACTCCCAGTACCAGAAATGAGTTTTTGGGCCAAACTAGCCGATATCGAAGAGACGTTCAATGATATCGAGGAGCAGCTCGGCGACCCGGAAATTTACCAGGATCAGCAGAAGTACGGAGAGCTGGCCAAAAAGCATTCCGACTTGGCGCAGATTGTCGGGAAATTCCGGGAGTACAAGCAGGTTTGCGCGGACCTGGACTCCAATAGCGAATTGGTGAAAGATCCGGACGCCGAGATTCAGGAACTGGCCAGACTGGAGTTAGAAGACCTCGAACAGCAGAAAGCCGATCTGGAAGAAGAACTCAAGGCTCTTCTGACCCCCGAGGACCCGTTGGATAAGAAGGCGGTCATCCTCGAGATCCGGGCCGGGACCGGAGGAGAGGAGGCCGCCCTGTTTGCCGCGGATTTGCTCAGGATGTACAGCCGCTACGCCGAGAATAACGGCTGGAGGGTCGAGCTGTTGCACAGCAATCAGACCGGCAGCGGAGGCTTTAAGGAGGTCATCGCCTCGATCAGCGGCGGCAGGGTCTACAGTCGCTTGAAGTATGAATCAGGGGTGCATCGCGTCCAGAGGGTACCGAGCACCGAATCTCAGGGCCGGGTCCACACTTCGGCGGTGACCGTGGCCATACTTCCGGAAGCCGACGAAGTCGATTTAAAGCTCGATCCACATGATCTCCGGATCGATGTCTTCAGGTCATCAGGCCCCGGCGGGCAGAGCGTCAACACCACAGATTCCGCGGTGCGCATAACCCACGAACCGACCGGGCTGGTGATTACCTGCCAGGATGAAAAATCCCAGCTCAAGAATAAGGCCAAGGCCATGAAGGTCCTTCGTTCCAGGCTGTTGCAGTTGAAACAGGACGAGGCCAAGCAGGAGATGGACCAGACCAGACGGGCCCAGGTGGGCAGCGGGGACAGGTCGGAACGGATCAGGACCTATAACTTTCCCCAGAGCCGGATTACCGATCACCGCATCAACCTGACCAGTCATAACCTGGAAGGGGTCATGGCCGGCGGGCTCGATGAAATCATCACCTCTCTGCATCAGTTTTTCCAGACCCGGGCCATGCAGGAACAGTGAGCCCCGGATCAGGAAGACGGAGCAAAAGGATGTTTAAACATGCAGACCCTGGGCCGATTTCTGAGCAGCTGGGCCTATTGTCTCAGGCTTCAGGGGA
>JAIPER010000208.1 GCA_021737115.1 Desulfohalobiaceae bacterium | reverse complement strand
GAACTCTTTGCGGATTTATGGTTTTAGTCATGAGACACGGTCCGGTTTCCCCCATGTCGCGAGCCAAAGAAAACCAGAGAACCTCTCAGCGAGGGGCGCGCAAGAGAACCCTGATGCCCGGTTCGAAAAATGGGTGCCGATCCTAAAAAACTGTTGAGTTTCTCCATTGATCATACGGGCAAAGACGGACTTCAGCATGATGTGTCAAACTGCAGGCCAGTAAATTCTTATATATTAATTAATTATGTGTCAGTTTTGCCAGAGGCAAAGCTGACACCTGAAACCTGTGAAATGTCCAATTTTGAAGTCAGATCAATCATTTTAAGCAGTTAACTCTCATAATTGGTACAGGTGTACGAAGTCTGAAGTAAGGGCCCTATACGTTAAAAGGGTGTTGATGGGATTCGTGTAAAGCGATGAAGGACTTGAACCATGAAACCAAGCATTCTGGTTGTTGACGACGAGGAAGACATCAGGCTTTCTCTGACAGGCATTTTAGAAGATGAAGGCTGTCAGGTGATTCCGGCAGAGGACGGGGAGCAGGCCCTTGCCTGTCTTTACCAGCAGGAGCCGGATTTAGTCTTCCTGGACATCTGGCTTCCGGGCCGGGACGGCCTGGAGGTGCTGGACGTGGTCCAAAAGGAATACAACGAACTGCCGGTGATCATGATTTCCGGACATGGAAGCATCCAGACCGCGGTTCAATCCATCAAGAAAGGGGCCTTTGATTTCATCGAAAAGCCCCTGTCTCTGGAAAAAGTGGTGGTCACGGCCAACAAGGCCCTGGAGTTTCGAAAGCTCCAGATCGAGAACCGTGATCTGCGTTCCAGGGTCAAGCTCGATGTTGTTCAGGAGCTGACCGGTGAAACCCGGGCTGTTCGCGATTTGCGGGACCAGATAGACAAAGTCGCCCCGACCGAGGCCTGGGTTCTGATCACCGGTGACAATGGAACCGGAAAGGAAATCGTGGCCCGGAGCCTGCACAAGAAGAGCACTCGGAACAAAAAACCAATGATTGCGGTCAATTGTGCTGCAATTCCTGAGGAACTGATCGAAAGCGAGCTTTTCGGCCATGAAAAAGGGGCCTTCACCGGAGCGGACAAATCCCATGTGGGGAAATTCGAACTCGCGCACAAAGGCACCCTTTTCCTGGATGAGATAGGAGACATGAGCCTGAAAACACAGGCCAAGATCCTGCGTATCCTCCAGGAACAGACCTTTGAAAAAGTCGGCGGAAAAAAAAGCATCAACGTCGATGTCCGGGTTATAGCGGCCTCCAACAAAGACCTGATCAATGAGATCAAGGAAAGCCGTTTCCGGGAGGATCTCTTCTATCGTTTGAATGTCTTCCCCCTCCATGTACCCAGTCTGAGGGAGCGGGCCGCTGATATTCCTTTGCTGCTTGAGCAGATCGTGCGCTGCTTCCATCAGGAGCACGGCTATCAGCCCATCGTGTTTTCCGAAGAAGCTCTTGGGCTGTTGCAGCAGCACCTCTGGCCCGGAAACGTCAGGGAACTGAAAAACTTCGCCGAAAGAATGCTCATTATGTATTCCGGGCAGGAACTGACTCCAGCCCAGCTTCCTCCTGAATTCAAGAGTTCCGTGAACCGGACCCGGGATTCGCAAGGAGAAGAGACGCAGGCCCGGGACAAGGAGGCTGATTTTAAAGCAGCCCGGGCTGATTTCGAGCGCCGGTTTCTTGCCAAAAAAATACATGAATTTCAGGGTAATGTTTCGAAACTGGCCGAAGCCGTAGGCTTGGAGAGGAGCTATTTGCACCGCAAGCTCAAGACCTTGGGGATCGAATATTGAAATCAATGAAGTGCGTTGTTCCGGAGTCTTATCAGGGACGGAGGCTGGATCAGACCCTTGAGCTGCTCATGCCCGGGATCGGCCGGAGAGGCCAAAAGAGGATCTGGGAAAAGCATCGGGTTGAAGTAGACGGAAGACCACGCGAGAAAGGATTCAGGGTCAGCCGGGGACAGGAAATTTCTCTGGTTGCCGCAAAAGACCTGCACGGATCCGGGTTTGAGCTTGAAGACTGGCCTGATGTGCGGATCGTTAAAGAAATGGCCGGGTATGCAGCCCTGTATAAACCGGCCGGGCTGCACACGGCAATTTTGAAGAGCAGATTCGAAGCCAGCCTGGAACAGGGGCTGGAGGCCCTGCTTGCAAACAAAGAGGCCCGGCTTTTGAACCGGCTGGACAGACCGACCAGCGGCCTGGTCCTGGCAGGACTTCAACCTGAGACGGCCAAAAGGTATCTGCAGTTCCAGAGCCGGGGGAAGGTCTTGAAATACTATCTGGCGGTCTGCCGGGGGAGGCTGGACAAAGAGACGGAAGTGGGGCAAAGAATCATCTCGGCAGACAGAAAGGCAGTCAGGGTCTTGGCGGAAAAGGACCCCGACCCCCTGCGGCGGACTCTGGTCACCCCCCTGGCTACTGACCGGAGCCGGGAGCTGACCCTGGTCAGGGTCCGTATTTTCAAGGGGGCCAGGCATCAGATCCGGGCCCATCTGGCCTGGCTCGGTTTTCCCCTAGCCGGAGACCCTCTCTACGGACAGGGGACAGATACCGATTTCAGGCTCCACCATCACCGGATCGAGTTTCCGGGCTTTATGGCCGAGGTCGAGCCGGATTGGAATACTGATCCAATTTAGCTTTTTGTAAAATTTGGGCCTGGAGCCTTGGGCTCGCCAGTCTTTGTTGTATACTGATCCAACGTAGCTTTTTGTGAAATTTGGGCTTGGAGCCTTGGGTCTCCAGTCTTTGCTGTAAAAACCAGAATTGGATCAGTAAACATCACTGGTATTTAAATTGTTTATATAAATTTATTAAGTTATATGTCAGATTTGCCTCTGGCAAATCTGACAAGGAACAGTCATGGAGATTCAAGTAAAATGTTATGCCACCCTGTCCTCTTACCAGCCTGAAGAGGCGGAACATTTCCCCATCGCCCCTGGTGAATCCGTCTTGAGTCTGCTCAAGCGGTTGGGTCTGGACAAATCAGAGGTCAAGGTGGTCTTTGTCAATGGGAAGCACGCCGCTGGAGAACAGCGATTGGCCCATGGTGACCGGGTGGCCGTGTTTCCCGCCGTAGGCGGGGGGTAGCGGGATAAGAGGCCAATAAGGGTCCTTTTGTAGGTTTCGCGGTATGGCTGGAGTTCAGAGCTCTTTGCAGTGAGCTGAAATTTGTATGAATTTTTGGACACTTTATTGTGAAATGTCCAATTTTGAAGTCAAATCTATCATTTTAAGCAGTTAACTCTCGTAATTGGTACAGGTTTACGAAGTGTGAATTATTGACAAGGGTATGAAATTCAATGAGTGAAGTCAGAGTCAAAAAGAGTATAGAGGAAATAAACCGAAGAATAAACCAGGGCAAGGCGGTTGTGGTCACTGCCGACGAAATGGTGGACATCGTGGCAGAGGAAGGGCCGAAAAACGCCTTCAAGAAGGTCGACGTGGTCACCACCGGTACCTTCGGGACCATGTGTTCTTCAGGGGCCTTTATCAACTTCGGTCATACCAAGCCCAAAATCAGGGCCTCCAAGGTCTGGTTCAACGAAGTCGAGGCCTACGGGGGGATAGCCGCTGTGGATTGCTTTCTCGGGGCGACCCAGGTTAAGGAGGAGGATCCCTTGAACAAGGTCCACCCCGGTAGGTTCGAGTATGGCGGGGGACACGTCATCGAAGACTTGATCGCAGGCAGAAGCGTCAGGTTCAAGGCCAGGGGCTACGGCACGGATTGCTATCCCCTGCGCGAACTGGAAAAGGAGGTCTGCCTACAGGACCTGCGCAATGCCTATTTATACAACCCGAGAAACGCCTATCAGAATTACAACACCGCGGCCAACCTCTCGGAGAGGACCATATACACGTACCTGGGCATCCTCAGACCCAACCTGGGAAACGTGAACTATTCCACTTCGGGTCAGCTCAGCCCCCTGCTCAACGATCCGTTTTACTGGACCATCGGGGTGGGGACCAGGATATTCCTCGGAGGGGCGCCGGGAGTGGTTTCCTGGGCAGGCACCCAGCACGACCCGGACGTCAAAAGAGGTGAAAACGGCGTGGTCA
The DNA here is from genome assembly GCA_021737115.1 of Desulfohalobiaceae bacterium. Lineage (GTDB taxonomy): Bacteria > Desulfobacterota > Desulfovibrionia > Desulfovibrionales > Desulfothermaceae > JAABTT01. Next base: position 2,452 of record JAIPER010000208.1, on the reverse strand, counting down.
GGGAGGGGGCCGGCACCTTGGCCGTGACCGGGGACATGAAGGAGATGTCTCCTGAATTTATCAGGGGAGCCTCCATTGTCGGCTACGGCTGCTCTCTGATGGTCGGCCTCGGGGTGCCCGTACCGATCATCAACGAGGATATGGCCTATTTCACCGGGGTCGCAAACCGAGATCTCTTCTACCAGGTCATCGATTACGGCCTGGACTATCCGAACGGCATCAACCGTTCCCTGGGAGAAGTCAGCTATGAGCAGCTCATGTCCGGCAGCATCGAGCTCCAGGGCAGGACCGTGCCCACCGCCCCCCTGGCCAGTTACTCCATGGCCGGCAGAATTTCCCGTATTCTCAAGACCTGGATCCTGGAGAATCGATTCAGCCTGGGGGTCCCCCAGGTTCCTCTGCCCACAACCGCCTTTGATCGCGACAGGTATCCAAAGCTCAATTACTGACCGGCTGTAGGCAAATGGACTACAGACAACGTTTTTATCGTGATTTCACCTGGTCCCAGAGGTGGGAAAGCTATCGGGTCAGGGTTCAGAGCACGGATCTCTTTGTGAAAACCTCCGGTAATCAAGCGCTCCGGGTGCAGACCAGGGTCAGGGAACTGAGAGAGGAAATCAAGGATCATATCCGCAGGCAGCCGGAATTTCTCGACTCGTTGCTCCCGGTCAAGGGCCTGCCCAACGAGGCCGGGGTCGTCTCCAGGATGAAACGGGCCGCGTTCAAGGCCGGTGTCGGACCCATGGCAGCAGTGGCCGGGGCCATGGCCGAGGCTGTCGGTCTGGACCTGGCCGGTTTGTCAAAAGAGGTAATCGTGGAAAACGGGGGAGATTGTTTCTTCAAGTTGCAGCAGCCGGCCGTGAGCACTATTTTTGCCGGAAAATCGCCCTTTTCAGGAAAAATAGCCATTCGCATCGATCCCGGCAAGAGCCCTCTGGCCGTCTGCACCTCCTCCGGGACCGTGGGACCCTCCTATAGCCGGGGCCGGGCCGATGCCGCGACCATCATCTCCAGGGACGCCTGTCTGGCGGATGCCCTGGCCACAGGGGCGGCCAACATCATCGCTTCAGAACATGATTTCGAGGCCGGGCTGGAATATGCCTTGAATGTGGAAGGGGTCCTGGGGGTGGTCCTGATCTACAAGGACAAGCTCGCGGTCAAGGGAGAAGTGGAACTGGCCAGAATCTGACCCCGGGCTCGCAAGTTAACTCTCATGATTGGTACAGGTGTACGAAGTCTGATATAAGGTTGCAGGCGTTATAAAAACCGCTAACTTCTTTAAACGGAGAGGTCTGCCTCTTTTGTTTTCAGAGAAAGGATCGAACCATGCCCACCGAGACAGTATCCAGGAATGTTCTGCTCATCTTTAACAGGGAAATCATGTACAATCCCGTCATCTATCAAGCAGTCATGAAATTCGGGATTCTCTTTAATATCCTCGAAGCCAGGATCTGGCCCCGACAGGAAGGCAGGCTCGTGCTCCAGCTTGAAGGGGAAGAAAAACGGCTGGAACAGGCCATTTCCTACCTTGAGCAGGAAAAAGTCCGGGTGGAGATCCTGGCCGAACGCATCAAGAGAGACCTGGAGAGGTGTGTCCATTGCGGGGCTTGTACCGGTGTCTGCAAAACCGGGGCCCTGGACTTGGACAGACGGTCAATGGAGGTCATGTTCGATCCGGAAAAATGCGTGCTCTGCGGCCAATGCCGGATGGCCTGCCCCATGGCGGCCATGTCCATGGCCTCCATCGACATGGATGTCTTGACTGCCCGCTAATCCACCTTGAAAAAGGCTTTGGCCTTGGCCCCGCAGACCGGACAGGTCTCGGGCGGATTGGTTTCACAGGTGTACCCGCAGACCGAACAGACATGGAAGTCTGTTTCTTCCAGGCTGCCCAGGTTGTCCAGGGCCTTCTGATACAAGGCGGCATGCACTTTTTCCACCTCGTTGGCGTACGTCAGGCTTCGTTCAGCCTTCGTGTGACCCTCTTCCCGGGCATGAACAATCATCTCCGGGTACATCACCTTGAACTCGTGGATCTCTCCGGAGACGGCCTCCTCCAGGTTTTCCCGGGTGGAGCGGATACCCTCCATGGCCCGCAAGTGGTTGTGGGCATGTACGGTTTCGGCCGCGGCCGCGGCCCTGAAGATCCTGGCCGCCTGGGAATGGCCTTCCTGGTCGGCCTTTTTGGCAAAAGCCAGGTATTTCCGGTTTGCCTGCGATTCTCCGGCAAAGGCCTCCTGGAGATCATTTTCAGTCTTTGTTTTTTTCTTGTCCGTCATGTCTAGTCTCCTCTTTACAGTGTATACAGGCTTTAAAAGCATGTTTCCAAGATAGAGATATTTCCAAATAAAACAAATAATTGTCAAAAAAATAATTTTATTTTACTTATAAACTGAGTTGATGACCTTTTATTGACGTTTATAAATTTAAAAAAATAAATTTTTTAATATAT